>JBIKIB010000507.1:0-2500 GCA_044361845.1 Chitinophagaceae bacterium
TACTGCAAGTGGATCTTATTCCACGGCAATGGGTGCGTACACCACAGCAAGTGGATACATGTCCACTGCAATGGGGGATGGCACCACTGCCAAATCTTATGCAGAAACAGTCATTGGTTCTTACAACTCCGTTTCCAATCCCAATAGTACTTATGAATTCGATGCAACCGACCGATTATTTGTGGTAGGCAATGGCTATCAAGATTATTTTACCGGTTCCATAGTCTTTAGCGACGCCCTCGTCATGCTGAAAAATGGCAACACCACGTTTTCGGGAACGGTCACCGGTGCAGCTTTTGCGCCAAGTTCAGACCGACGTTTGAAAAGAAATATTATACCCCTGCAACAGGGTATCGATGCCATCATGCAACTGGCACCCGTGAGCTACGAAAAGAAAATCAACCTCGCAGCTTCTGATTACACCATCAAAGAAAATGGTTTCATCGCACAGGAACTCCTACAGGTCATGCCCACACTCGTGACAGAAGGAACAGATAAGGACAAACTGCTTTCCGTGAACTATATGGCCATCATTCCAGTACTCACAAAAGCCATTCAGGAACAACAAAAAGCCATCCAGGATCAACAAAAACAAATAGACGAGCTGAAGCAACTGGTTGACAGGCTATTGAAAAAATGACCGGCACACAGAACAAAATAGCATCATGAGGATATCCACTCTGATGAAAAAAGTATCCGGATGCCGGGATTCAAGGTGATCATCGCTTTCTCCATATGCAAATATTTTAGCCTCGAAGTTTCCGGGAAAGGGCAAAAGAACGTCAATGGCTTCGAGGCCAAGAACGCGATAATGTAATAATCTATAACCCTGATCATGAAAAGATCTACTGGCAATAAAAGCGATCGGGGATGATTCATTGACCGGCCGCATGCCAATGCCCGTATAATTATCAACCCTTGATGTGTCCATGGACATCGATTAAAGTCAAATGTCCATTTAAATTAAAATCGATGAATAGATCATATTTATGCCTTCTTACTTTGGGGGTTTCCGTATTACATACCCACGCCCAGGATCCTGTATTCAAGGTGCTTTCAGGTACGCCCATGGTGATCACGGCCAACACGGTGGTTAGCGCAGGTGGATTGGTACTGACCCCTTCGGCGGATTTTTCTCTCGAAGGCAATAGCCTTAGCCGAAATCCCGCCATAACCAATACCAAACCCTTTGTGTCCGTTTCACGTGGATACAAATTCGGAAGCACCAGCGCCCCCTTTACCGGAACCGTTCGGGTAGCATATGCCGAGGGTGAATTGAACGGCATCCCGGAAGCCACTCTGTCCATGCTGGCATATAATGGCAGTCTTTGGAACAGCTATACCCCAGCAACACGCGACGGAGTTAACAATAGTGTCCAAACATCATCCCTCAGTGCATTGACGCTGAACGAACTGACCCTTTCAGATGCCACCACCTGGAAGGGGACATCCGAAGGCAGTTGGAACAATGCTTCCAATTGGACAGACGGGATCCCATCCGGCAGCATCAATGTATTGATCAACACAGCTGGGCCTCAAATGGACCTTGACCATTCCGTGGATGGCGGTAAAGTGCTAGCCCTAAATGGGACAGGAACACTCATCGTCAATGCAGGCAGAACCTTGTCCGTAAAGGCTACCGGCACTGCTGACTTCGGCGGAAAATCCGTCACATTCAAATCTGATGCCACCGGCACCGCACAACTGGGGAATGTTGCCGGTATCCTCCAAAACGCCACGAATGTGACCGTTGAAAGATTTATTCCCGCCACCGGAAGGCGGTATCGCCTCCTCGCACCATCCGTCACGACATCGGGGTCCATTAGAAACAACTGGATGGAAAGCGGACTGAATACCCTGACCGGGTCCAACAACAACCCATCCCCTGCTTATGGCATACAAATTACCGGGGCGGGCGGCAACATCAATGGATTTGATGTCACCACCAGCAATGATGCATCCCTCTATGCTACGACCAATGGCACCAGCCTTGCCTATAATGCTTTCTCAAACACCACTCCCCCACTCCATGCACTCACCGGGTATTTTGTCTTCATCCGTGGCGACCGAAGCCAGAACATGGCCCTCGCAAATACCAATATCGCACCTACCCCCGTGCCTCTCCCATCCGGCACGACCACCCTTCGGGCCACGGGCACCCTCCTGCAGGGAACACAGACAAGCTTCACCAATCCACTCCTCAGCACCAATGGTGCCATGAACCTCATCACAAACCCTTTTGCCGCTGTCATCGACTGGAGTCTGATCTATCCCGCGGCTTCCAATATCCATAGCTATTACACCTTTTGGGATCCCAATATCGGTTTCAGGGGAGGCTTCGTCACTGTCACCGACAACGGAGTCACTAGTGCAGGCGCAGCCACAAACATGATTCAGCCCGGACAAGCATTTTTCGTTACCTCTAATGGGAATGGTGCACCTGCCATCTCGATTCAGGAAGCCCATAAAGCCTCCAAAGGAATGTCGAATGAAGTATTCG
>JBIKIB010000133.1:0-8551 GCA_044361845.1 Chitinophagaceae bacterium
AGCTCTTCGCTGTCGCCAAGGTTCAGGTAATAGAAACCTTTTTGATTGTAGTAGTCCAGTGCTGCGAGATAGTTTTCTTCCGCGGGCATGAAGTCATCCGAGCCGTTGCGTGCTCCTTTGTGAAGGTCTGTGAAGATGATGACAGGATGTTGGTCGGGACGAAAATTAAGCAGGAGTCCCTCCTTGCCGGGGTTGGATTTGATCTCCTGATAGAGTTCTGTCAGTGCTTTATGCACATCCGCCTGGTTCGGTGCTGATGAGAAGCGGTTAGCCGCCCATGTCACCGGCTTTGCCAGCAGGAATTTCATCAATTTCCTAAACATTGAAAAAGGGGCCATACACCTGTATTATAGCATTAATCTTTGAAGTTATCACTGAATTGCACTAAAAACGAGCGGGTTTGAATGAAATCGGATCTGCCAGAGGTATTTTGTCATGCAGACGGAAAAACAAACCTGATTTCAGAGTACCTTCAAATAGCAGTAGTCAATTAATAAAAGTTATGGAAGCCAGCATCCCCTTTTCATCAAAACCCGACGTAGAAATCACAGACCTGCAAGCAAGGGTATCCGGCACCTTCCGTGTGCAGCAGGATTTTTTCCGTTCCGGTACCACGAGGCCTTATGCTTTTCGCAAAGCCCAGCTGCAGAGATTGCTGAAGGCCATTCAGGATAACGAAGAGTTGATCTCACAGGCTTTATACAGGGATCTTCGAAAGTCGGAGTTCGAGGCATATGGATCTGAGATCGGTATTTTGTACAAGGAGATCCGCCATACGCTCCGGCATCTCAAAGAATGGATGGAACCCCGAAGGGTTGCCACCCCGATGCTTTTTTTCCCATCATCAAGCCGCATCGTGCCGGATCCTCTTGGGACCGTGCTGATCATTGGGCCGTGGAACTATCCGTTTCTCCTGGCCATGAATCCGCTTGTCAGTGCGATCGCCGGCGGTAATACCGCGTTTGTCAAGCCCTCCGAACAGGCACCGCATACAGCTGACATCGTGGAAAAAATCATAAAAGAGTGTTTCGACCCGTCTTTTGTCGCTGTTTTCCAGGGACCTGGACATATTGTCGCTCCAGCGATCATCGAAGAAAACAGGTTCGACCATATATTCTTTACCGGAAACCTCACCGTGGGCAAACGCATCATGGAGATGGCTACCGCGCATCTGACACCGGTCACACTTGAGCTTGGGGGTAAAAGCCCCTGCATCATCGATCGGGAAGCGAACCTCGAACATGCAGCCCGCAAAGTCGCCTGGAGTAAGATCTTCAATGCCGGGCAGACCTGTGTCGCACCGGACTATCTGCTGGTTCATGCAGAAGTGAAGGATCTTTTTTTAGCGAAATTAAAGTCCGCTTTCGTAAAAATGCTCGGGGATGATCCGCAAAAAAGTCCCGATTATGGCAGACTGATCAACCGCAAACGTTTTGATGCCGTGACCGGATATCTAAAAGAGGGTCAAGTGGTATTTGGTGGACAGACAGACCCGGATGACCTCTACATCGCACCTACCATTCTCGACGGGGTTTCCATCCATGACAAGGTCATGCAGGAGGAGATTTTCGGTCCCATTCTTCCCGTGATCACTTACCGGAAACGGGAAGAGGTGCTGGACTGGATTGAGCGGAATCCTTACCCGCTCGCTTTATACCTTTTCACATCGAGCAGGGAGTCAGAACGGTACTATGTCGAAAATGTGCGTTTTGGAGGTGGCTGTATCAACAACGGTATTATTCATCTCGGCAACCCCGACCTTCCTTTTGGTGGTGTTGGTGCCAGCGGTATGGGTCAGTATCATGGGAAGCACGGTTTCGATGTGTTCACCCGGCCCAAGAGTATTTTGCGGACGCCAACCTGGTTCGATGTCCCACTATGGTATGCGCCCTATGGGAACAACCTTAAGTGGGTGAAGATGTTCTTTCGTCTGTGATTTGATAAGAGCGAAAAATGGTCCTCATGAAAAAATTTTTCATCCTGCTGCTCATCCTGCCGGTTATTTTACTGGTATGGATCATGATCGATAACCGAAATTCCGTGGATATGACAATCAGACAAAAGATCTTAAAGACGATCTACCCTATGTTGACAGGAATCACCAGGTTGGCAGGTGCCAACAGCAAGAGCCATCAGCCACCTTTGGCAATTGATCCATCCGTTTCTTTTTATTCCCTCAGCATACTGTTGAACAACGGGGAGGAAATGTCAATGGATGCCCTTAGAGGGAAAAAAGTCTTACTGGTGAACACTGCAAGTGATTGCGGGTATACGGCTCAGTATGACGATCTACAGGCACTGCAAAAAAAATATGAGAAAGACCTTGTGATCATCGGCTTCCCGGCAAATGACTTCAAGCAGCAGGAAAAGGGCTCCGATGCACAAATTGCGGAATTTTGCAAGATCAATTTCGGCGTTACCTTTCCATTGGCGGCGAAAAGTTCCGTGGTGAAAGGCGATAGCCAGCATCCTGTTTTTCGCTGGTTGAGCGATAAGGATCTGAACGGATGGAACAGCCAAGCCCCCATTTGGAATTTTTCCAAATACCTGATCGATGCGAAGGGTAGGCTTGCCGGGGTTTTCGAGCCATCCGTGGCGCCGGGCGCAAAAGAGATCATTGATCTGTTGGAATCTGCTGAGTCAAAATAACAGAAATTTTTTCTGAATTCAGAAGATGCCATATCTTTCCAAAGTCCCAAATTCATCATATCGGGTGCAACCCGTTCAACCAAAGACTCATGTTGAATAAAACAGATATCGAGCGATACTTCACAGCAGAAAAACAGATTGGAATTCTATTCCTGGTCATTGGGGTGTTGGCATTTGGTGCTGCGCTGTTCTTTTATTTCAGTAACAAGACTCCTTTTTACAAAGGGTTTTCCATCCCGGTGGTACTATTCAGCATTGTTTTTTTGTATGCTGGATTCTCTTTGTACAGAGATGCTGATCCACTCAGGATCAGAAACGTGTACGCTTTTGACATGAAGCCGAATGAAATTGGCGAAAAAGAACTTCCCCGCATGCAGAAACTCCTGAAGGATCTGGCTCTTTATAGGCTTATAGAGATAGGATCACTGGTTGCTGGTGTTTTAATACTCCTGATATTCCGGTCGAAGCCGGATATGTCCATTTATTATGGCTTTGGTGTGGCACTGGCCATCACTGCTATTGTATCCCACGGACTAGATTTCGTCGCAAAAAAGAATGCGCGCGATTATGCCGCCAAGGTAGAGGCTTTCGTAAAAAAGTAAAATTCTGGCATACTCTTTCAATCTTAAGGTCTGTTGTTACTTTTCTCAGGACTTCAGGAATGGTCGTAAAGGTTCATACTCATGGTATTTCCTTTCATCTTTTCGTGGCTGTTAAATCAGGCTTAAATTCTTATCCACAGATTGGCGTCTTTTCATAATTTCAGATATCTTGTATGACAGATCTTTGTGGTTGACGCCTTTTTCTACCTGTACCACTAACCTAAATAAACCAAAGAAATGATGGAAGATAACGTAGTCCTTGTCAATGAGCATGACGAAGCAGTGGGTATCATGGAGAAGATGGAGGCGCATCGAAAGGCTCTTTTGCACAGGGCTTTCAGTGTTTTCATATTCAATGACAAGGGGGAAATGCTTCTGCAGAAACGTGCTGTGAATAAATATCATAGTGGCGGTTTGTGGACAAACGCATGCTGCAGCCATCCCCGTCCCTCAGAAATCGTGCACGAAGCCGCCACTCGACGGCTTCGCGAAGAACTCGGTTTTGTCACGAGCATCACTCCGGCTTTCCAGTTCACATATCGTACGGATTTTGATAATGGACTTACGGAACATGAGTATGATCATGTATTCATCGGGTATTACAATGGGCTGATACATCCTAATCGGGAAGAAGTCGGTGACTACTGCTTCAAGAGCATGGAAGAAATTCGATCGAACCTCGGTTCTCATTCCCATAAATACACGGAATGGTTCAAGATCGCATTCCCAAAACTCGAAACACATATGCAGCATTTGGTATTGAGCGTTTGAGAATGGATCTGCTTTACCATTCGTACCTGTATGATCATCCTGCACACCCTGCATTATCCGTAGCTTTGCATCATGTCAGCATCCACAGTCAGCGTTATAGGCAGCGGAATAGGTGGGTTGGCCATTGCCATTCGGCTGGCTGCAAAAGGCCACATCGTTGATGTATTTGAAAAAAATGCCTTGCCGGGCGGCAAGCTCGGACTGATTGAGCGGGAAGGTTATCGTTTTGATACCGGACCTTCATTGTTCACCCAACCAGCCAATATCGAGGAGCTGTTCCATCTTTGCGGTGAACCCATCGGTGATTATTTCAGGTATAAAAAAGTAGATATCTCCTGTAAATATTTCTATGAGAATGGCAAGAGACTGAACGCATATTCCGGTCAGCAGGATTTTGCGCAGGAATTGCAAGCCGTTGCAGGTGAAGACCCAGCAGCGGTGATCAGCTATCTGCGGGAATCTGAGAAGGTCTATGATCATGTCGGTAAGATCTTCCTCAATCATTCGCTTCACAAAGTGGCAACATGGATGAACAAGCGAATCGTCCCTGCTTTAAGACACACCGGTTTCGGGCATCTTTTTCAAACCCTGGATCGATTCAATCGCGGTCGGTTCCGTTCGCCCGAAGCCGTACAACTTTTCAACCGGTATGCGACCTACAATGGCAGCAATCCATATCAGGCTCCGGGAATGCTTAGCCTTATACCTCATCTCGAACAAAATCAGGGAACTTTCTATCCCGAAGGAGGGATGATCACCATCGTGGAGGCACTGCATAAACTGGCTTTGAAACAAGGCGTCCGTTTTCATTTCGGGTCGAAAGTAGAAAAGATCCTCCATGTGGATGGCAGGGCGCAGGGTTTGCGGGTGAATGGAGTCGATCATCATTCCGGAATTGTTGTCAGCAACGTAGACATATATTTCACATACCGGGACCTGTTGAAGGATGATGTGCTTGCTGAAAAGGTACTCACGCGTGAAAGAAGCAGCAGCGCATTGATCTTTTACTGGGGTATGGCAAGGGAATTCCAGGAGCTGCAACTGCATAATATTTTCTTCAGTAAGGATTATCCTACCGAGTTCGATCATTTGTTCCGCATCAAAAAAATGTACCATGATCCCACGGTATATGTCAATATCACTTCCAAGATGGAAGGCGGTCAGGCTCCGGAGGGAAAAGAGAACTGGTTTGTGATGCTTAACGCACCCGCGGGTGCAGGGACATCTACAGAAAAAGTGTTGCTTGAGGCAAGACGGAATATCATCTCCAAGCTGAATCGAATGCTCGAAACAGATATTGAACCTTATATCGAGACAGAGGACATCCTCACTCCTGAAGGCATCGAAAGGAATACGGATTCTTACATGGGTTCTTTGTATGGTACCAGTTCGAATTCAAGGTGGGCGGCATTTCTTCGTCATCCCAATTTCACTTCGCAGATCAGCGGACTTTACTTCACCGGCGGGAGTGTACATCCCGGTGGCGGAATCCCACTCTGCATGAAGAGTGCACAGATCGTGGATGATCTGATCACCGCTGCGTCATGACGTCAACCATTTTGAATTTCCATGGTTTGGTTATTCATATTATATTTATCCACTAAATCATTTGCATGTACTATAAGCTGCTCTTACTATCCATGATCTGCATGATGCAAGCTGATGCACAGACGGACATGCGGAAGCGCATACAGACAGATATGATCATGGCGGAAGATGGCGATACCATCCACATTGAGGAAGGTGTTTTTTCCATTGATGCAACCCTTTCGATGGAAGGGAAAAAACGCATCGTTATCAAGGGGATGGGCAATGAAAAGACCATTTTGACTTTCAGTGGGCAGACGTCCGGTGCCGAAGGCATTCGCATCAGCAATTGTTCGGACATCACGATCGAAGATATGACCGTGCGTGATGCAAAGGGAGATGGTATCAAAACCATGAATGTCAGTGGCATCACATTTCGAAGGGTGAGGACAGACTGGAGTGGTAAGCCGAACCAGAAGAATGGCGCTTACGGCCTTTATCCGGTGAGTTGTGCGCGTGTACTCATAGAATCCTGCATTGCCCGTGGCGCATCTGATGCAGGTATTTATGTTGGTCAGTCAAAAGACATCATAGTCCGTTATTGCAAGGCATTCGAGAACGTGGCCGGTATAGAGATAGAGAATTCTGTCAATGCAGATGTCTATGGAAACGAGGCCTATCACAATACCGGCGGTATACTTGTTTTTGATCTCCCGGATCTGCCTGTTAAGCAGGGTGGATATTGCAGGGTATTCGATAACAAAGTCAGGGATAATAATTTGAGGAATTTTGCCCCAAAAGGGAATATTGTCGCCGGTGTACCACAAGGGACCGGTATACTTTTACTCGCTGCCAATAATGTAGAGATCTTCCGCAACGATATTTCCGGTAACCGGACCGTTGGAACGAGCGTCAACAGTTATTTCATCACGGAGAATCGCATCAAGGATAGTGCATATTATCCATACCCGACAGCCATCAACATACATGATAATACCTATTCCGGCAGAAAAAAACGGGCTACGATGCATGGACGTATCGGAAAACTGTATCGTTTCAAACTCAGGTTCGGCAGGAATGTTCCGCAGATCGTGTACGATGGGATCCTGGATGAGAAGATACTCAATGCGGTCGGTGTCTACCCCGAAGGAAAACGGATATGTATCCGCAACAACAAGGGTGGTACGTTTGCGAACCTTGACGCCGCCAATGGGTTCAAAAAAATCTCAAGGGATGTTGTACCGTTCGACTGCGATGGGGTAAGGCCTGCTCCGGTCAGACTACCCTGAATCCGTTTGGTAAAATCCTGAAATAATGGTCAGAATATATTCTTTCATAGCATCTTTCATGTTGGTCGCTGTCATGCTCGGTTCCACCCTACATAGAGATGTCGCCCCCAAACAGCGGTTGTCAGCATATGGCTTTTTCTCTGGTCTGATCAGCGATCAGTTGCCTGCCATAGGCACCGTACCATATCGTCTGAATACTGCTTTGTTTTCTGACAATGCCCTAAAGCTTCGATTCATAAGCCTTCCGCAAGGAGGATCTGTCAATTATAACGATAGTATCGTTTTTGACTTTCCGGTCGGCACCACATTGATCAAGACTTTTTACTTTCCAACTGACTTCAGGGATTTGGGTAAGGGGAGAAGACTGATGGAAACAAGGTTGTTGATACGGGAGGCGAGTGGATGGAAGGCTTTACCTTATATATGGGACGAAGCGCAAACAGATGCAGTGTTGGATGTTGCAGGTGAAGCACGTTCTGTCAGCTACACCGACCAGGAAGGCCGAAAGCAAGAACATCAGTACTTTGTGCCTAACCTGAATCAGTGCAAGGGTTGTCACAATAAAGAGGAAATGATGACACCCATCGGACCATCTGCCCGTCAACTCAGCGGTCCGCTTGAGGCTGGCAGTAAGGGTGTTAGCCAATTGGCAGCATGGGCTGCCAGGGGCATGTTGCACGGATTGCCCGATAGCAGCGATCTTCCGGCAGCTGTGGTATGGAACGAACCATCCACCGGTACTGTGGACCAACGGGCAAGGCTTTGGCTCGACATCAACTGCGCCCATTGTCACCAACCACAGGGCCCGGCCAGTACGACAGGTTTGTATCTCGGTGTTTCAGAAAAAGATTCTTTACGATTAGGCATCGATAAAACACCCGTAGCTGCTGGAAGGGGATCTGGTAACTTGAAGTTTGATATCCGCTCAGGTGATCCAACTCAGTCGATACTTGTCCATCGAATGGCTTCCGTCGACCCAGGCGTTATGATGCCCGAACTCGGCCGGACACAGGCTGACCCGGAAGCTGTGGCCCTTATCCGTTCCTGGATCCGCGATATGCATTAGGCGACAGTATTAAAACTGATTTATGAACATTCCTGCGCTTAACGTGTTTTATCTTATATGTACTCCGGCCTGACGATCAACAGGGCATCCATTCAACCCTTGATGCAACAGCGTGTGCTGTGGGCTACGGGCATTGCTTTGCTGATCCACATGGTTGGACTTGTTGGAATGATCTGGATCGACACACAATGGTTCTCTAATCTGACACCGGTCAATCTTATCCTCATGCTGGCCTTGGTGATGTGGACACAGCAGGCTAAAAACCTCTCTTTTTATATCTTTTTCGTCATTGCCTTTCTTTCCGGTATGTTGTCGGAGATCATTGGTGTGCATACCGGACTTTTATTCGGGGATTATTCCTACGGCAAGGTCCTCGGCTTCAGCATCTACGAAGTTCCACTTATGATCGGTGTCAATTGGTTCATGGTCGTTTTTACTTCGGCTGCTGCTGTTCTGTATATCCTGACATATCTGAAATCCCGATTGAAACAAGACGCCGGTACCACAACACTTTTTTTATTTGATTTCATGCTGATATCAGGAGGATCCCTGCTTGCCACATTCTTCGATTGGGTCATGGAACCCGTCGCCGTAAAACTTGGCTTTTGGAATTGGTCAGGAGATGGAGACATACCCTTCCTGAATTA
>JBIKIB010000134.1:0-8537 GCA_044361845.1 Chitinophagaceae bacterium
GTGATGCAGAAATGAAAGAAGCAGAGCGTGCATACCTCATCAATTGTGGTATCTGCCATGGCGCCAAACTTGATGGTAATGGACCACTTTGGAAGGATGGAGATGGTCCGTATCCAGCAAAGCCCGCTGCTTTGGTAGGTGATACCAAATATGAGAACATGCCTGAGGGACAGATGTTCTATTCGATCACATATGGCAAGAATCTTATGGGTGGGTATGCTTCACAAATCAACGCCAAACAGCGTTGGATGGTGATCTCCTATATAAAGAAAAAGCAAAACAAATTACAGCCAGCTCCTGCTGCTGCACCAGCGGACAGTGTAGTAGCAAAGCCGTAGAAGAAAATACATCAACTGGAAAAGTTTCAATATGAACCCAATGATCAAGCAACAATTTGAGATGCCAGCCGGATATAAAAAGTGGACTTATGCTTTATTGGGCATTGGTGCACTGGTCTTGGTACTGGGTTTCATTTTCCTGGGTATGAGTAAGGATGAACACGCACAGACTCGTTTTTGGGCTGTTCTACTCCAGAATAGTACCTTTTTTCTACTGGTGGTGAACGCCAGTATGTTTTTTATCTGTGTCACAACACTTGCGACGGGTGGTTGGCAGATGACTTTTCGACGTGTGCCGGAAGCGATTTCAACGTTGGTACCTGTTTTCTCCATTCTCGCATTGTTGGTTTTTGTCGGTATCATTTTCGGTCATCAACATCACATTTACCATTGGATTGATAAAGAACATGTGGCGAGTGACCCAATTCTGAACGGAAAGAAGGGCTTTTTAAATCCAACTTTCTTTTTCGGCTGGACAATTTTCACTTTAATCGTTTGGTCTTGGGTTGGCCACAAGATGCGGCAGCTTTCTAAACGCGCTGATGAGCCTTTTACCGATGAGCAAGCAAAAAGTTATATCTGGACCAATAGTGTATGGGCATCGGTTTTTGCTGTATTTTTTGGCTTGACAGTTGCTTCCACCATTCCTTGGTTTTGGTTGATGAGTATTGATGCCCATTGGTTTTCAACCATGTATAGTTGGTATACTTTTGCCAGTACTTTTGTTGCAGGAATGTCGCTGATCGCCCTTTTTGTGGTATATCTCAAGAACAATGATTATCTGGAATATGTTACAGAGGAACATTTGCATGATATCGGAAAGTTCATGTTTGCGTTTTCAGTGTTTTGGACATATTTATGGTATTCTCAATTTATGTTGATCTGGTACGCCAATATTCCCGAAGAAACCATCTACTTCAAGCCAAGGATGCATGGAGCCTATAGGTTCATATTCTTCCTGAATTTAGTGATGAATTTTGTCCTTCCGTTCCTTTTGCTCCTAAGAAGGGGATCGAAAAGAAATTTCACAACTATGGCGGTCATTGCGGTGTTAATTATATTAGGTCATTGGTTAGATTTTTATCAAATGGTGATGCCTGGGCCAATGGGAGATCATTATAGTTTAGGTTGGTATGAATTCGGAATATTGACTTTTTATGCAGGATTGATCATGTTTTTTGTTGGAAGGGCATTGGAAAAGTCGCCGATGCTTTCGAAGCATCATCCTTTCCTGAAAGAAAGTATCATTCATCATACTTGATCTTAACGACAAATTGTAAAAGCTATATTTCTTAAACCCAATCTATTGATTCCATGACGGGATTTTTCATTCTAGCGATCCTGGCACTTGCGTTTCTGGTGACATTCCAGATAGCCAAAGCCAGTGAATACGTTTCGGTGCTGAAAGGAGAAGAGAAAAGCTTCCTGCAGAATAATCGCATCAATGCATTTCTTTTCATCACTTTCCTTGTGTTGGGCCTCATCGGTGCATGGTGGTGCAATGAACTTTTTTACAAAAAAACGCTACTCGCCCAACCGGCTGCTTCCGATCACGGGGAGAAGATAGACATCATGCTCTGGTTAACCTTTGCTGTGACAGGACTTGTGTTTTTCATCACACAGATTCTTCTTTTCTGGTTTGCCTTCAAATACCAATATACGGAGAAGAGAAAAGCTTATTTTTTCGCGCACAGCAATAAATTAGAAGTGATCTGGACTGTAGTTCCGGCTATTTTCTTAACAATTCTGGTTGGCTTAGGTCTCTTTTATTGGTACAAGATCACCGGCGATGCTCCAAAGGATTCACAAATTGTGGAAATAACAGGTAAGCAGTTCAATTGGATGATGCGTTATCCCGGTAAGGATGGAGTACTTGGACGGAAGAATTACCGTTTGACGGATGCTTCTGGTGGGAATGCATTGGGTGTTGATTGGGAGGATGGTTCAAGTCATGATGACCTTGAGTCAACCGAAATGCACTTGGTAGTCGGCAAACCCGTTCAATTGGTGATAAACGCACAGGACGTCATACACGATGTAGGATTGGTGCATTTCAGGCTCAAAATGGATGCAGTCCCGGGTATACCCACAACAATGTGGTTCACTCCAAAATACACGACTGCCCAAATGAAAGAGATAACGGGGAATAAGGATTTCGTGTATGAAATTTCATGTGATCAAATGTGTGGGAGCGGGCATTATTCCATGAAGGGTATTATCATAGTGGAGACAAAAGAGGAATATGACAGCTGGCTAGCTGGACAGAAACCTCAATACCTTACGGTACAAGAATCCCTCAAATCAGTAGTACCTGCAGCCATTACGGATTCACTAAAAACAACCAATGTTACAGTGACTTCTAAACCGATAGCCCAGAACTTCACCAAATAAGAGAATTCTGAAATAAATTATCATAAACGTATACAGATGAGCATCGAAATAACACAACACGGACATACGAAGTCGCAAACAGTGACGGGACATGATGAGCATGTGGTTGATCATGATCATCATCATGAGGAATCCTTTATCTCAAAGTATGTCTTCAGTCAGGACCACAAAATGATTGCTAAGCAGTTCCTGATAACAGGGATGATCTGGGCAGTCATAGGGGGGTTATTTTCTGTATTGTTCAGACTTCAACTCGGTTACCCTGATAGTACTTTTCCTTTTTTGGAAGATATCTTTGGTAAGTGGGCAGCCGGCGGCAGGATCTCCAATGAATTTTACTATGCATTGGTTACGATGCATGGAACGATCCTTGTTTTCTTTGTATTGACAGCTGGTTTAAGTGGCACTTTTGCCAACTTCCTTATACCATTGCAAATTGGTGCAAGAGACATGGCTTCCCCATTCCTGAACATGTTATCATACTGGTTTTTCTTTTTGGCAAGTGTGATCATGTTTGCTTCCCTGTTCATTCAAACAGGTCCTGCATCTGGTGGATGGACGATTTATCCACCATTAAGCGCATTGGGGCAAGCTTCTGAAGGGTCAAAACTCGGTATGGATTACTGGTTGGTATCCATGGCGATGTTCATAGTATCATCGCTCCTTGGTGGTTTGAATTACATCTCCACGATCCTCAATTTGAGGACAAAGGGTATGAGCATGACTCGTTTGCCTCTTACCATTTGGGCACTTTTTTTCACTGCAGTACTTGGGGTTCTATCTTTCCCTGTTCTTCTTTCAGGTGCAATTCTTTTATTGTTCGATCGCAATCTCGGTACCAGCTTTTACTTATCGGAAATTGTAGTCAAAGGAGAGATACTTCCTAATGAAGGTGGGAGTGCAATTCTTTTTCAACACCTCTTCTGGTTTCTTGGACATCCAGAGGTTTACATCATTCTTATGCCTGCCCTTGGCATGGTTTCGGAAGTGATGAGTGTCAATTCAAGAAAGCCGATATTTGGTTATCTGGCGATGGTTGGTTCGTTGTTCGCCATTGCAATACTTGCTTTTCTTGTTTGGGCACACCACATGTTCGTGACCGGACTTAACCCATTCCTGGGAGCGTTTTTCGTGCTCCTCACTCTTTTGATTGCACTTCCATCTGCGATAAAAGTCTTCAACTGGCTTACGACCCTTTGGAGAGGGAACCTAAGGTTAAATCCTGCAATGCTTTTTGCCATTGGATTCGTTAGTTTATTCATATCCGGTGGACTTACAGGTATATTCCTTGGAAACTCAACACTTGACATCCATTTACATGATACCTACTTTGTTGTTGCACACTTCCATATAGTAATGGGTGTTGCATCAATGTTCGGGATGTTCGCCGGGGTTTATCATTGGTATCCTAAAATGTATGGCCGTTATTTGAACAACACCATGTCTTATATCCATTTCTGGGTTTCATTTGCTGGAGCATACCTTATCTTCTGGCCAATGCATTATTCTGGTCTGGCAGGTATGCCACGCCGATATACTGATTGGAGTAATTGGCAATCATTCAATATGTTCGCTGATATGAACAGGTTTATAAGCACAGTCGCAATGGTTGTGTTTGCCGTGCAATTGCTGTTCATTTTTAACTTCTTTTATTCCATTTGGAAAGGAAGAAAAGTAGTAACTGAAAATCCATGGGGTGCGAACACACTTGAATGGACAACACCGATTCGTCCCGGACATGGTAACTGGCCTGGTGATATTCCTGAAGTTCATCGTTGGCCTTATGATTATGGGAAAGATGGCAGGGATTTCATCCCTCAAACTGAAGCAGTTTCTGCAAGTGAAACATCCCACTGATTTTCAAGTCAAGAAGATGGCCTTGTGTTGCATCACTAGTATTTATTCATAAGATTTTTGACATAAGAATGGCGAAAGATGAGGAGCGAGGAATAGGTTCAGCTCTCGTAGCAAAAATTAAGGATTATGGTCAATTGACGAAGTTTACATTAAGCTTCACAGTTGTCTTTTCTTCTGTCATTTGCTACTTGATGGTGCCTACAATATCTTTTGACCTAGTATCAGTTCTTTTACTTTTTATAGCAGGCATGCTCGTGACCGGGTCGGCGAACGCAATCAATCAGGCATCTGAAAAAGATACTGATGCCATTATGAAGCGGACTTCAAGTCGGCCTGTAGCATCGGGACGAATGAGTTTGGATGAGGCTTGGACTTTTGCATTATTTTCCGGAGCAGCAGGTGTCTTTTTGATGGCCTATCAATTCAACCTGACTTCTGCAGCACTATCCGCTTTCAGTCTTTTTTTGTACGGGTTTGTTTACACGCCCCTCAAGAAAGTCCATTCTATTGCGGTGTTAGTTGGTGCGATTCCCGGAGCTTTGCCTTGTCTGATCGGCTGGGTTGCAGGTGCTGATACTTTCAGTCCTGGGGGATGGGTTTTATTCTCCCTCCAATTTGTCTGGCAGTTTCCGCATTTTTGGGCAATTGCATGGGTTGTTTATGCTGATTACAGCAAGGCAGGATTCAGACTTTTGCCTTCGAGTGGTGGGCCCACTAAATTTGCAGCAATACAGTCTGTTCTTTATTCTGTTATTTTAGTGCCGATCGGATGCTTGCCCTATGCTTTTGAAATGTCTGGTTTGGTGAGTCTTATCATAGTTTCAATAGCTAACCTCTATATGGTCTGGCAGTGCATACTTTTATTCAGGCAGATGGATATAAAAGCCGCAAGGCGAGTAATGTTCAGCTCATATATATATCTTCCGGTAGTTTTGCTTGCTCTTTTGGCTGACAAGATTCCGGCGTAACGATAAAATTGGTTAAACAACATATTTGAAACAATGGCGAATGTGATGAGTGTTCAACGTGAAAAAATACATCCACATAAGTTCACGATGTGGGTTGCAATAGGAAGTATTATCATGATGTTTGCCGGTTTGACAAGCGCATATATTGTCAAGCGCAGTCAGGCGGGATGGGCTATGATAGAGCTGCCAGGGATATTTTGGCTATCGACTCTCACAATATTGGCTTCAAGCTTAACCATGCATCTCTCTGTAAAGTCATTTCGTGACCGTAACCATCCCCGTTACAAACAGTATCTGCTCGCAACTGCTGTCTTGGGAGCCGCTTTCCTGATCATGCAGGTTGTTGGATTCATGCAATATAAGGATATGGATATAAGGCTTGTTGGTGCAGGTTCCAACGCTTCTTATTCTTTTATACTAGCAATTGCAGGTTTGCATGGTCTTCACGTTATTGGTGGCGTAGTTGCTTTAGTAGCCATCACCTTGAAGGCTTTGAATTCAAGACATAAATCATACAGTAGCGTACCTGTAGAAATCCTTGGGACCTACTGGCATTTTGTCGACATATTATGGATTTATCTGATTTTGTTCTTTAACTGGATGAGATAATTGTCAATCGCGTAAAACTATAAACCAGACGATCAACATGGCAACAGCCCCAGCAGCACAGATGCAGCCCAAATGGTGGAGCGGAGGAAAAAGTCCCTTCAATGTCGAATATGGTAAGCTGATGATGTGGTACTTCCTCATGAGTGACGCTTTCACTTTCGGTGCATTCCTCATTTCATACGGTACAATACGTTTCAGTCAGAACTATTGGCCTGATCCGAATCATGTTTTCAACGCGTTCCCTTTCGCAGGCCACGCAAACCTTCCTCTTGCATTTGTGAGTTTGATGACTTTCATACTCATTGTCAGTTCCGTTACCATGGTACTCGCAGTTCATGCCGGTCATCACAATGATAAAAAAGGTGTCATCAAATGGATGATATGGACCATTATCGGTGGAATAGCGTTTCTATCCTGCCAGGCATGGGAATGGATGCACCTTATAACCGGTGATCATACCGTTCTGATGAATGGGGAGTTTAAGAATATCGGAACAACTGTAACCATGAATCCATGGGGTGCAGAAATTCCTGATTTGTTGCATGATGGTCATGCAGTAAGCAAGCCGGGCCCTGTAGCTTTTGGTGGATATTTTTTCGGAATCACTGGCTTCCATGGTTTCCACGTGCTATCCGGTGTTGTGATCAACATTATCATGCTTATTATGACCATGAATGGTGTATTTGAACGTAAAGGTCATTACTTAATGATCGAGAAAGCTGGCCTTTACTGGCATTTTGTGGATCTGGTATGGGTTTTTGTTTTCCTTTGTTTCTACCTACTTTGATTTTATCTTGAAAAAAGATATACTAAACGATAACTAATAATGGAACATTCTACATCTGAGGTTACACTTCATCACGAGCCAGGTGGCAAGGAAGTTGTACAAAAAGTCATAAGGACAACGATAATACTTTCTGTCATTACATTGATTGAGTTGGCTTTAGGCTTTGTCATATACTTTATGCATAAGGCCCCCGATCATAGTACTGCAATTGTACTTTTCATTAAAGGTGTTGTTGTGATACTTTCTTTGTTGAAGGCCTTTTACATCGTCGGTGTTTTCATGCACCTTGGCGAAGAAGTAAAGAATCTTATCATGACGATCATCGTCCCATTACTGCTTTTTGTCTGGTTCATAGCAGCTTTTTTATGGGAGGGTTCTTCTTGGAAACATCTGCGCAATACACAAGGCAGATCTAAACCTGCACAAGAGATACAATCCAAGGTTCCGGTTGACGCAAAAAAACCCGGCACGCTCGAATAATTTTTTTGATTTTTTAACACAAGAGTGCATCGTCACGGTAAACCGCGACAATGCACTTTTCGTTATTTACCTAGATGATGAATCTAAGAAAGTTCGCAGCCATTCTAATTGTACTCATTTTCCCCATCGGAAGCTACTTATATGTCAATAGCCTAAGTAAAGAGGCTGTTGTTATGCCCAAGCGATATTTCTATGATACCGTGTTGAGTGTTACAAAAGATGGGAAGACATTTCCGGATACCGTATGGCACAAACTAAAACCGTTCACTTTAACCAACCAGTTTGGCAAGCAGGTTTCATTTGATGATTTGAAAGGGAAGGTCATTATTGCTAATTTCATTTTTACTTCATGCCCATCGATATGTCCTACGCTTACTCGCAATATGAAAAGACTACAAGATGCATTTGTAAAAACTGACACCATCGTTAGATTTATATCCTTCACAGTGGATCCACAAAGGGATACACATGAAAAGTTGAAGTCTTTTGGTGACAGGTACAGGATCAATCATGACACTTGGTGGATGTTGACAGGTCCTAAAAATGAAATTTATGATATTGCATTGAATGAATTCAAGGCAAATATTGCTCAGCAAGATGGTGTCGATACCAACTTCATACATACTGACAAGTTTTTTTTGGTGGATAAAGACCGAGTTCTGCGTGGTTGGTATAACGGACTAGACAGTGTTAGATTGGATCAGATCATTAAAGATGTTGTGTTGTTGAATATGGAGAGGGATAAAAAGAAAAAACGAAACCTATTTCGGAAATAAACATCACTATAAATGCTTCCAGCTTCCATAAAAAAAAATGACGCTATTGCAAAAGGTCTTATTTATATATTATCTTTTGTGGTTTTTGCAGCGGTTGTATTACTTAAGAGGATCAGACTTGATATCTCGGTAGATTTCGATATACACATTTTTGCTAAAATCAACGCAGTGATAAATACTGCTGTTTCATTCCTTTTGTTTGCAGGACTTATTAGTGTAAAAAATGGAAAATATCTACTGCACAAGAGGTTGATGGGTACGGCCATCATTTTATCGTCTCTTTTTTTAGTCTCTTACATTTGCCATCATCTGCTGAGTGGTGATACGCCAT
>JBIKIB010000135.1:0-8532 GCA_044361845.1 Chitinophagaceae bacterium
GGCGGGAAACGACAAACTGATCTACAAGACCGTGCCCGAAGGCCATGGGAAGATGCCTGAGCGGCAGCCTGCCCCCGCAGGTCCGGTCATTCAGGAGAACCTTGGCCGGCAGGGCGCTTCCCGCACCTATCAGGACCTGATCAGAACGCCCTACGATGAAACACTCTTTGAATACCTCACCACCTCCCAGCTTGTGGTGAACGATATGCGCAGCGAAAGGCCCATCGGCAAACCCGCCATCTATCGCGGGATGTCCGTCTCCCCTGACAATGCCCATCTGCTCGTCACCACCATCCGCAAACCATTCTCCTACCTGATCAGTTATTCCGGATTTCCGGAGAAGGTCGCCGTCATACCCCTGGCGAGCGGTACCGAATGGATCATCACCGAGAATCCATCTGAAGAAGGAGCGCCCATCGGATTCGATGATGTTCCGGAATTCCCCAGGAATTTCCAGTGGCGTGCCGACGTGCCCGCCACTGTGGTGTATGTGAAGGCATTGGACAAGGGCATGGGCAGGTCGAAGGCTGAGTTCAGGGATGCCGTTTATGCCCTCGATATGCTGGCGGACCGCGGGGCGAAGGAACTCTTCCGTACCCGGAAGCGCTACAGCAGCATCATCTGGGGGAATAAGGACCATGCCATCGTCTATGAATCCATGTTCGCTGATAGAAAGATCCGGATGAATCATTTCAATCCGTCAACCGGGAAGTTCGACTCCTTGTATGAAAGGAGCAGCAATGATGCATACAGCGATATCGGTACACCGATGACAACCCGGAACGCCTTCGGGAAAAACGCGCTGATCCTGCACAACGGCAAAGAATTGCTGCTGCGTGCACAGGGCGCTTCACCCGAAGGAGACATGCCACTCATCCAAACCATGGATCCGATGACCGGAAAACGGAACCTCCTGTGGCGTTGCAAGCCGCCCTACTACGAGAATGTGGTCGATGTGATCGATGCCGAAAAGCTGATTTTCCTGACCTCACGGGAAAGCACAAACGAAACGGCCAACTATCACATACGCGACCTCCGCAAAAAAGCGGATATCACCACCCCGCTGACGGATTTCGGGAATCCATACCCACAGCTGGAAGGCATCGTCAAGGAGAAGATATCATATAAGCGCGCCGATGGCATCGACCTCACAGGCAACCTCTACCTGCCGAAAGGCTATGACGCCTCGAAGGATGGCCCGCTGCCGGTGCTGATATGGGCATATCCCCGCGAGTACAAGTCTGCAGCAGACGCAGCGCAGGTGCGGGGCAGCAAGTACACCTTCACCCGCCTGAACTGGGGATCACCGATATACTGGGCCACGCAGGGCTATGCGGTACTCGACAACGCAGAAATGCCCATCGTGGGTGAAGATAACAAGGAACCCAACGACCAGTTCATCCCGCAACTCTACCTGAATGCACACGCCGCCATCAGCCATCTCGCCAAAAAAGGGGTGGGTGACAGTACCCGTGTCGGAGTGGGTGGTCACAGTTACGGCGCATTCATGACGGCCAACCTCCTCGCGCATACGCGCCTGTTCAGCGCAGGCATCGCGCGGAGCGGAGCCTATAACAGAACACTCACACCCTTCGGCTTCCAGGCGGAGGAACGCACCTACTGGCAAGCACCGGAAGTATACTATAACATGTCTCCGTTCAGTTTCGCGGATAAGATCAAAACACCGATCCTGCTGATACACGGAGAACTCGACAACAACCCCGGTACTTTCCCCATACAGAGCGAACGTTTTTACAATGCCGTCAAGGGCCACGGCGGGACGGTCCGCTATGTGCAACTGCCCTATGAAAGCCACGGGTATGCGGCACAGGAAAACCTGCTGCATATGCTATGGGAACAACACCAGTGGCTGGAGAAATACGTGAAGCAGAAAGGGAAATAGATCCTGTTCAAAAAAATCCGGAGGGCGTATATGTGGTGAAGTGTCACGGCATATACGCCCTTTTATTTTGGGGAATCTTAAGGTTATTGGTGAGCCATTAATGGGGATAGTGAGTGCGATGTATCAGTTCATAGGTCGTATGGATTGAGCAGCTGATAAGATCGATGCGCATTAAGCTCATGCCATTCGATCGGAAAGATATGATTCATGGAACAAGTAAACCTAGGTGAAGATGTGCAATGGAACGTAGTCGCGGACATAGAAAAATGCGCCATAAAAAATGAAAAGGCAGGAGATACGCATAGGCTATCATAAAAAAAGGGAACTATCATATGATGTTGATCATATGACCATGAATGCATGATCAGTACCAGCCTTCCCTTACAGTTTTATATTTGTCTATGATAGTTCCAAAAAATCTTCAGCTGGAGGTGGATACCGGCTATCTCTACAGTATCCTCGCCGACAAGGAGAAAGATCCGGCCGTTGCGGAAGTTTTTAGGGAAATGAGTGAGATCGAGATGGGACATGCCCGCATCTTCCTTGAAAAAAACGGTCTGCCTGCTGATGCTATGCCCGGTCCATCCGGGAGGGCGCGCATCCTGCGCAGCATTGGAAGCACCTTTGGTTATGAGTATCTGTTAGGTGTTCTCCTCGACACGGAAAAGAGCATTTCCTCTTCAATAGGTGCGGCACGCAAAAAGCAGGGTGCCCGTCCGCAGATATCGGATACGGCGCATGTGACGACCCTGACAAACATCATTCATAAGCATTCCAATGTATCAGCATCCAACCTCGCCCGTTTCGAAAAGCGACATCGTTCTGTAGGCGGGAATGCCTTGCGTGCGGCGGTGCTCGGTGGCAACGACGGACTGGTTTCGAATTTCAGTTTGGTGATGGCCATCGCCGGTGCATCCGGCGGGCGGCAAGAGGTACTACTCACTGGAATCGCAGGTTTGCTGGCAGGGGCTTTGTCCATGGCACTCGGAGAATGGATCTCCGTAAAAAGCTCACAGGAACTCTATGAGAATCAGATGCAGCTGGAACTGGAGGAATTAGAATCCAGTCCGGAATCCGAGGAACGGGAGTTGGCACTCATCTATCGGACAAAAGGCATTCCCAAAGAACAGGCCTTGAAGATGGCGGCAGATATCATCGGAGATAAGTCGCATGCACATGAGGTACTTATACAGGAGGAACTCGGCATCAATCCCGAAGATCTCAAGGGCTCGGCATGGGAAGCTGCCATTACCTCTTTCCTGCTCTTTGCTGTCGGCGCGATCATCCCTGTGATACCTTTCTTTTTCTCGGAAGGCACACGGGCGATTGTCTTCAGTGCCGCCTTGAGTGCCGCCGGATTGTTCCTGATCGGTTCGGCGATAACACTTTTCACGGGGAAAAGCGTTTGGACCTCAGGTATGCGTCAGGTCATTTTCGGTTTGATGGCAGCGGCGGTAACGTTCGGTATTGGCAGAATCATTGGCGTGTCCGTGGCAGGTTGATGTCATGATCCGATGGGTGAAGACAGATTGTGCATAATGCTTTTGATATGAGTAAGGATGAACCTATAAGAGTGCTTTGCCTTTTCTCTGAGCAAGACGAATGATGCGATCAATGGTTTATAAGATACTTTCTGAATGGTCTTGCTATGTAAGATGAGATCATTCTGTGTGTAAAAAAATTGATTTTTTTGTAACCTACATCTGGATATCGAACTCTTCTCAGTTGTTTGATGCGTGAGTGACTCATTCGCATTGAAAAAGCTTCTTTACCGCACTTCAGACTCTTAGGCAAAAAACATGTATAAATTTTCAACCATGCGCAAGACATCCTCAATGGTCTTTGTTTCGATCCTGTTTTTGACCTGGATGTTCCCATCATGTAAACATGATGTGCCGGTACCCGATAACGGGAACACAGGGGGCATCGGGGAAATACCAGGGAACACAGGCAGGGTTTGCAGTCCGGACTCGGTATATTTCTCAAACACCATTTATCCGCTCATAACTTCCACCTGCGCCATGGCCGGCTGTCATGATTCGAAAACCCACGCGGATGGGGTTGACCTCACCACCTATGACAGGATCATGCGCTATGTGTCACCCGGAAACGCCACGGGCAGTAAGCTCTATAAGGAGATTATAAAGACTGGAAGCGAAAAGATGCCCCCACCGCCGATGGCACCATGGACCGCCGACCAGATCTCAAAACTCAAGATCTGGATCACACAAGGAGCAAAGAACAATGGCTGCGACCTCTGCGACACGACCGACTTCAAATATAGTACTGCCATCAAGCCACTCATAGCCATGAAGTGTCAGGGCTGTCATAATCCGGCTTCCCCGGGCGGCAACATTGACCTATCCACGCATGCGGGTGTGAAAGTCGTTGCGGTAAATGGTCGTCTATACGGGTCCGTTAGTTGGACAGCCGGGTATTCGAAAATGCCGGCCAATCTCAAATTGACAGATTGTGAGATAACACAGATTAAAAAATGGATCGCTGCCGGCAGCCTGAATAATTAAATCCGTCAACATGAAGAATACAATCATGATAGTGTTGTTGATCATCGCCTCTTTCACGGGTTTACAGTCATGTTACTACGACAAGGCTGATATGCTCTATCCCAATACCGTCGCATGTGATACAACCGCTGTGGTGTCTTATTCGCAGAAGATCGTGCCACTGTTTCAGCAACAATGTTACAGTTGTCATCTGACGGCATCGATGGGTGGCGGCATCCTGATGGGTAGCTATGCAGCGGACAAGGCGATTGCCGTGAATGGAAAATTATACGGATCCGTCAGTTATGCTTCCGGATTTTCACCAATGCCCAAGGGTGCCAATAAAATGACCAGTTGCCAGCTGGCGTTGGTTAAGAAATGGATAGATGCAGGCGCACCCAACAATTAAAATCGAAGAGATGAAAAGTTCCGTAAAAACCCGATCCGGTATCCTGATCACACTCCTGCTTGTTTCCGCAGGTGCCATCTATGCATACCGGGAGTTCAACAGGGAAAAAGAATCTGTAGAAGCCATGGAGGCCATGTTCAAGGTGAAAGCGGCCGACCTTATCCGCGACTTTACAAGCGACGAGGGCTCCGCCACTGGAAAATACGCCGGCAAAGTCATGGAGGTTGACGGAATATTGAAAGAGACAATCGTCACGGCACCCGGACAGATGACCATCGTGATGGGTGATGGAGTATCCTCCACGTCTGTCAGATTCAGCATCGACAGCAGCTTCGTAATCGACCCCATCGGCCTGACTCCGAAGATGGGTATCCGCATGAAAGGAGTCTGTACGGGATATATGCCTGACGAGCTGGGCATCGGGGCCGATATCATCTTCAACCGTGGTATCATATCAGATCCAAACAATAATCGATAAATCAAAAAATGAACCATGATGAAACAACTGATCTATACCACAGCCGCTTTTATGTTACTTTCCCTGCAAATAGAAGCACAATCGAGGTTTTACACAAAGACCGGACGCATAAAATTCGATGCTACCGTGCCCAAGTCACCCGAAGCGATAGCCGGCATCAACAATGCCGTCATTTGTGTGCTGGATACAAAAAACGGGAACATCCAGTTTTCGGCGGTCATGAAAAGCTTTGAATTCAAGGCCGCACTCATGGAAGAGCATTTCAATGAGAATTATGTGGAAAGCAACAAGTTCCCGAAAGCGGAATTCAGAGGATCAGTGACCAATAACAACACTGTCGACTATGCCAAAGACGGCAGCTATAAGGTAAAGGTGAAAGGCAACCTCACCGTGCATGGCGAAACAAAGGAAGTAGAGACCGATGGAGAGATCATTGTCCGTGGCGGAATCCTGGAGGCGAAAGCGACTTTTACCGCAGCACTGTCGGATTATAAAGTAAAAGTGCCACAACTGGTGGCTGATAAAGTATCCCAGACTGCTAAGATCATCGTGGAATGTTCCCTTCAGCCGCTGAAATAAAAAACACGAGCAAAACACATTGAATGAAAAAGTTTTTCATCCCGGTTACCATCCTGCTATACGCCTTCCTAGCCCGGACTGCCATTGCCCAACAGAACGAAGATCTCCTCTCATTGATCGGCGATGATGCAAAAGTGAAGAAGGAATTCGTGAAATATGCCTTCAAATCGCCACGTGTCATCAACGGACATTCCATGGAATTCCTCGCTCCCGGCACCATGGATTTCAGAATCCTTCATCGCTTCGGTGAAATCAACCAGGGCTTTCAAAATTTCTTTGGTTTGGACCAAGCCAGCATGCGCATGGGCTTTGACTTCGGCATTTCCAGGAACCTCATGGCAGGCATCGGACGAAGCACATACAAAAAAGAGCTGGATGGATTTGTCAAGTACGCTCCCCTGATGCAGTCAACCGGTAGCAAGCCATTTCCGGTCACCGTGGCACTGGTGGCGGGCATGACCGCCAATACCCTTCCCTGGGCAGATGCCATCATTGAGAATTATTTCAGCTCGCGACTGGCATACTATTACCAGATGATCATTGGCCGGAAGTTCAATGAATCGTTCACGCTCCAGCTGGCACCCACCATGGTGCATAACAATCTCGTGCCGCTCAGTTCCCAGCCGAACGACGTGTTCGCATTGGGTTTCGGCGGACGCTTTAAATTATCGAAACGCATCGCCTTCACCTGGGATTACTTCCATCTGATGAATGGCATACAACAGAACGTGAACACACATCCGCTCTCTCTGGGCCTGGATATTGAAACAGGAGGCCATGTCTTCCAACTGCATCTGTCAAATGCGGTAGGCATGAACGAACGCGCTTTCGTCACCGAAACAACTGGCAGATGGGACAAGGGTCAACTTCGCTTCGGATTCAACCTCTCGCGTGTATTCCAAATCAAAAAACGCGCAGAGAAGATTTGAACAGCCCCATGCCCATGATCATTGTATCGACCCCCATGTTTCTTTGACCACGCCGCTTAAAAGTGCGTATGTGCTTTCCTCAGCCTGTACACTTTCTTGTCATGTAAGATGGTGCCCTTTTAACGCAAGCATTGGCGTACATTTTCATAGCCATACCAACAGCATTCGCTTTTAAGTAACTCCTCTATCTGCGTGATGACGTATCAGTTGTCAATGACCTCTCCCGAGGTCTTAAGGGTGGTCTGGCTGGGCATTACACCGGTGTCCTCCATCGGCACTATCAGCAAAAATGCAATGGCATGTCTGGCGGGATTGGTTCCATATGTCAAGCCAAAAAATCAAAAGCCAGTGGATACCTAAGGTTCAATGCCATCAGAGCCAACATCCATCTGCTGACCGGAAAAATCAATTTATAGAAAATAAATCGGTACTGCTTAACCCATTCTTTTTTGACGAAGAGTTGAAAAAGTGATTTTATTATCTCATCTTTCGAATTATGAAATATCTCTTATCAAGTTTCATGCTCTTCATCTCTCTTGGGATATTGGCACAAGTGGGTATTGGGACTTCAACCCCATCTGTCGCTGCGGCATTGGATGTAAAAAGTACCTCTAAAGGCTTTTTACCACCCAGAATGACGGCGACAGAAAGAGGCAATATTGCCACCCCGACACCTGCCGGATTGATCATATGGTGCAGCAATTGTGGCGCTTCAGGTGAACTACAGGTATACAATGGTTCAGCATGGACAAACATGATCGGATTGGCCGCGAGTGGGCTTCCCGTATTGGCTGCAACGACAGACGCATCCGGCATCAATGCCACAAGTGCCATCAGTGGAGGAAATGTCACAAGCGATGGCGGCAGTCCGGTCATCGAAAGAGGCATATGCTGGAGTACTACCACAAACCCGACAATAGCAAATTCGAAATCTGTCAGCACCGGTACCACGGGCAGCTTTACAACCAACCTTACATCGTTGACGCCAATGACCATTTATTACGTAAGAAGCTATGCCGCCAACGCTTCTGGGTACACATACGGAACACAGATCAGTTTTCGTTCAGGCAATCCCGCAGTAGGCGAAATCTATGGCGGGGGTATATTGGCATATATCTTGCAATCCGGGGATCCCGGCTACGATGCCAATGTGTTACATGGAATAATCGCTGCAACCGTTGATATTCCTGGAGCAACTACCTGGTCGAACGGAACGACTTCTGCAAGCCACGTACAAACCGGAGCAACCGCAACAGCCTTGGGTACTGGATTGTCCAATACGCAACAAATTATCAGTGTCCAAGGCAATACAGGAAGCTATGCCGCTAAACAATGCCGTGACTATGCCGGAGGGGGGTATACGGACTGGTGCCTGCCCAGTAAAGACGAACTCAATAAGTTGTATGTCAATAGAAGTTCAATCGGAGTGGGGGATAATTATTATTGGAGTTCGTCGGAAAACAGAACAGAAAGTGCGTGGGTGCAGAATCTTAACTCAGGAACTGCACTCGATTACTGGACAAAATCCAGCACTTCACCCGTTGCAAGGCCTATCAGAACCTTTTAACCATGCATTTCAGCGGCAATCTATCATGCGTAGAAACCCATTGAAATTATTTAGGCCACAGTATGATGGAATCAAGTATGGAAACAGATGACAATCCACACCCGCGGATAAACGCGCCGTCGTCAAAGAAACAGATCAGCAAGGCAACATGCAGACATTACCC
>JBIKIB010000136.1:0-8508 GCA_044361845.1 Chitinophagaceae bacterium
GTATGAGCGTGACGGGTGTTCGAAAACCAGTTTCCAGTTATCAAACCGAACCGCTTCAAGAGAATTCTTCCGGTAGTAGTAAAAAAAAGTCTTCCTGGGTGAGGCGGACAGGTCACCTTTTAGGATCGGAGATAGGTCTACTCCATCAATTTTTCTTTGCGGGAGTGGGGCCAGGGTGATGCCTGCGAGGGTGGGCAAAATATCGATTGTGGATGAAAGCTGATTGGAGACGCTTCCGGAGGGCACTACGCCCTTCCAGCGGATGATACAGGGAACACGCTGGCCGCCTTCGAAGGATGTCCCCTTGCCCTCCCTAAAGCCACCTGCGGAGCCTGCATGGTTCCCGTAATTGAGCCATGGACCATTATCACTGGTCAGTATCACCAGGGTGTTATTTTCCAGTCCTTGCTCTTTCAATGTCTCCATGATCCTGCCGACATTATGATCAATCTCCTGGATCACATCGCCATATAGTCCCTGTTTGCTTTTCCCACGGAATGCCGGGGAAGCATTGATGGGCACATGCGGCATTGGATGGGGAATATACACGAAGAAAGGGTTCTTCTTTTGCCTTTTGATGAATTGGATCGCCTCGTCCGTCAGCCTTCCTGTGATCTTTCCCTGGTCTTCGAAGTTGCGAATGGTATCGACCGGCCGATCCCCCCGGATCAAAGGCAACGCCGGCATATCGTATTTATTCGTGCCCTGCTTTGCCGGAGATCCATCAAAGTGAAGCGGCCACATGTCATTAGAGTAAGGGATACCGAAGTATTCATCGAATCCGTGGTTGAGTGGAAGGAAAGCTTTGGCATCGCCAAGATGCCATTTCCCAAAGATCCCTGTAGCATATCCTTTCTGCTTCAGCATCTCGGCAATGGTCATTTCATCAGTCGACAGACCGACCTTTGAATTAGGAAACAAGGCACCCGAGATCCCGATCCTGTTTGGATAGCAACCCGTGAGAAGCCCTGCCCTGGAAGCACTACACACTGCCTGTGCGGATAAAAAATTGGTGAACCGCATGCCTTCAGACGCAAGCCGGTCGATATTCGGGGTATGGATATCCAGTGCGCCGTTGACCGAGAGATCACCATAGCCCATATCATCCATAAAGATCAGGATGATATTCGGGGATTGCACAGGCCTTACCGGCAAATGGGACTGCAAGGGACTGATGATCAGCAGTAAAAAGCTATAGGCAATGGATCTCATTGGTACCGTATTGAGTTTTCAAAAAAATAAATATATGTTTTATAGCAGAGAAATCAATAAGCGATTCATGCGATCAAGCAATACATCAGGTCAGCTGCCATCATGCCATCGAGGAGGAAATAAAACCAAATGTCTGAACGCGTATTCAAAGAGATCCGGGCCGTAGCAAAGAGAAAAAACATGATCGACGTTTTCACAGACAGATACAAGAATGGGATGCCGGCATGATTTGCTGCAAGCACTGCAAAGAAAAACAATGATCCATTCAGTAATATCATTAGCCTGATATCACGCCTGATATCGAACAGGAAGTAATGTTGTTTTTCGGTCAATGCATCGCGGTGGTCGAAAAAGAGACAGATCATGTAAAGGAAACTGAACTCCAGCAGGATGTTTGCGAATCCCTTTAAAGTGAATATGCCTGTTCCTGCCATGAGCAAGGGCAAGATGAGGGTGACATATGTCCAGGTAAGGGCCAGTATGGCCGTTTTGAAATAGGGTCGTACACCCTGCAGTCCGGATAGATGGATACTGGACAGGAAATAATATCCCGTCAGTACGATCGCAGGAAGTAAATGATATGGGTTGACCGGCATCAAAAAATACTGCCGGAGGAGGAATAAGAAACTCGTGACAAAAAGGACCCGAAGCAGGTTTTTGTTGCGTCTGTTCCATTGTGCACGTGGCGAATCGGATCCTTCGTCTGGACGGATGCTGTGCAGTAGATATACAGTCATCGAAGACAGAAAAACAAACAAAGAGATCCCTTTAACGGAATGTATATTCCACAGACAGATCGTCTTCCAAACCATCGCTGCTGCCACCCCTGAAATGAATAGGTTTGAATAGAGCAGAAAGGATAGGAAAGACCTGAACTGTATCACCATACGGTGAAATTACACCAGGACGCTGCGATTCAGATCAACCCCGGATCTGCCGGCATGTTTCTCAGATATGGGGAAATAAAGCAAAGGCATCTTGCAAAATGTGCTAATGCCTGAAACTGGATATTGCGTCCCCATGGCGGCTTTGCTGTCATTCGGATGAGGGCTGCTCCAACCCTTCGAAGAATTTGGACGCGTGCCAACCATCCATCAAAGCGTGATGCGCATCGAGCGATACGGGCAGTTTCATCCTTCCATCCGATTCGAAATATTTGCCGAAGACGACTTTTGGAATGCTGTCGGAGAAGGCCGAGTGTCGTGCATGCTTTAAGCCGGTAAATGAGGTCCAAGGCAGTATGGAGAAGTGGATGACATCCTGTTCCGAGCTTCTGTCACCCATGCCCGGCAGGTTCCGCTGGTATTCGATGGCGAGCATGCCTTTTTCCACAAAGGCTTGGACCGACATGCCGTCTTCGAATTCAAAATAGCAGAAGAAAAAAGTTTCATCTTCCCGCCGGATGGTGCAGGCCGGACGAATGCAATGGTACCGGTGCACCTGACCATTGACGCTGCGAAGGCGAAAGGCCTCGATGCTATTGGCAATCTCCATCGACCGATGCAGCAGTACGAGGCTGAAGGGTGCATGCATCTTCCGGCTTTGCTGAAGCAGGTCGGTGACATCGATTTGAGTGCAGATGCTGAAGAAAGGGTCGTCGAAAGTGCTGAAAAAACGGAAGGCATCCCTTCGTTTCCACGCTTCCGTATCAAAGACATCGTAAATATTTTCCATGACCATCCAAATGTATGCCGTTTGAACATTCCATTAAACATTGGATGAATATCCCGCTTTGGTCCGTTATATTTACTTTTATCCCATTGCATCAATACGATCATATGCATCAATTTCTGGCAAATATCAGCTTAGTGGTTAGGGACTATGACGAAGCCATTTTGTACTATACCGGGGTGCTCGGATTCGACCTTGTGGAAGACACCCAGCTGTCAGAAACAAAGCGATGGGTGCGGGTGAAGCCCGGAGGAAGTGAAAATGGTTGTCATCTGCTCCTGGCCCGGGCAGCGACCGATGCACAAAGGGCGGCCATTGGTAAACAGAGCGGTGGCCGGGTATTTCTTTTCCTGCATACCGATGATTTCGACCGTGACTATGACAACTATCGGTCACGGGGCGTAACCTTCATCAGAGAACCAATAGACGAGTCCTACGGCCGTGTGGCCGTCTTCTCAGACCTCTACGGAAATCTTTGGGACCTGATCGGCCCTTCTAACAGTCATACAGAAACAAAATGAAGATGAGCGTACACCTGATCTCCTGGGCATGGCTTGCCATCTCTTGCCAAAAGCCTGTGAAGCCTACGGATACCGCCCCGGCATTCCTCACAGGCGCAGACCTTTCCTATGTCAACGAGGTGGAGGATGCAGGAGCGATATATCGCAAGGACGGGCGAACGGCTGACCCTTACAGGCTGTTTTCGGAGAGCGGTTGTGGATGGGTCCGCCTTCGACTCTGGCATACGCCATCGATCAATACCTACAGCGGACTGACGGATGTGAAGCGAAGTATCCGCAGGGCAAAAGCAGCAGGAATGAAAGTGCTGCTGGATCTGCATTTTTCGGATATATGGGCCGACCCCGGTCGTCAGGATATCCCTGCTGCGTGGAAGGATATTCGGGACGAACGGATCCTGGGAGATAGTCTATACCGGTATACGTTGCAGACGTTGACGGATCTGCATCGGGAAGGACTGCTTCCGGAAATGGTACAGACCGGTAATGAGATCAACAGTGAGGTTTTGCAGCCGGCCGGGAAGGCTAAATGGGACATTGACTGGAAGCGCAATGCATATCTCCTTGACTGCGCACTGCGGGCAGTAAGGGATGCATCAAAGGCCGTAGGGCTTCCGATAAAGTCGATCCTGCATATCGCTCAACCGGAGCATGCAGTGCCCTGGTTCGCGGCAGCAGAGGCCAATGGTATCCGCGATTACGACATGATCGGCATTTCCTATTATCCGAATTGGTCGAAGGTGAAGATGGACAGTCTGCCCGTATATCTTCGCCGGTTGACCGTCACGCACCGAAAACCGGTCATGATCGTCGAAACCGCATATCCTCATACGCTCCAAAATGCCGATGCAGCCAACAATATCCTGGGCGATGACGCACTACAGCCATCGTTTCCCGCAACACCTGCCGGACAACTTGCTTACCTTACGGAGTTGGTACGGTTGGTGAAGGCCGGTGGCGGCAGTGGGATAATCTACTGGGAACCAGCATGGGTATCTTCACAGGCCCGTACACCCTGGGGACAAGGGTCGCATTGGGATAACGCCACGTTTTTTGATGCCAGTAGGGGTAATGAGGCACTGATGGCCTTTGATTTTTTCGGCCTTCGCTGATCATCCATTGCATCTGTCATGCCATCGGGAGGAGTTCCACATCAAGGAATCCACCGCGGGCGTTGGCCTCGCTCACGATCTGCGGAATACCATTCACAACATCCACAGAAGGACTATGGATATGTCCGGCAAGGATCCCTATGACATGCGGAGATTGAAAGACCGCACGGTGGAAATCCAGCGTCGTTTTCGTATGCCCCTCGCTGCGCCAGGGCTGCCGGCGTTCCAGTTGCCAACTACGGTCATTGGCGGCATTCCATTGCGGATGTCCGCACCCGAATCCAAGGCTACGGCCCGGCACAAACAGGGGAATGTGCATTAATAAGATCATGGGCCTACCATGACGATCCCGCTCCCGAAAGAAAGCCAGCTGTTCGGGAAGTATCTCGTAAGTAGAATTATCGATCACCAGCAGATCCACATCACCCAGCGGTTGACAGTGACATAAAGGATCATGACCATGGTAAAGGGGCTTCAATCGCTGTGCAGACCATGTTCGCCGAAGGTCTTCTGCCTGACCCTCCATGCCCTCATAGTGCCAGTCGTGATTACCGGCGGTATAGACAAATGGCAGTCCGGTACCTTCAATTCGTTGCATCAACCACTCAACAGACGCTTCTGACGGGAAACTCAGGATATCGCCGACCAGAGCGAGGAGTGTCTGTTTTTTTTCGGTTAGGCGTGACAGTGATGCCGTGAAACTTTGCTCGGGATCCGTATCAATATTGGACTGAAAATGTTTGGTTTTGTTATATGCTTTGGCCATCCTGCCACTATATTCCCGGAACGGAATGCCACGTGCATCATCCCGGAACAGATGGGTATCGGCCAGCATAAGAAAGGATTGTGGCGATCGAATGGCAGGATGATGGAAACGTACGGAACTGCCATCCACCGAAAAACTGCCACGGTCATGTTCCCGATTTTTCATGGGAGCTAATGCCCTGGCGTCGAAATTCCCGAGCAGGGGAATGGTGATGCCTGCCATGATCTTGCCTATAGCGTTGCGCCTATTCTGTTTCATGGAAGAGTTGGGGTATGTCACATACAAGATAACGGATTTTCAACTTTATTGAGTTCTTGGCTGCAAAACCAATGGCATCGACATGTGAAAAAATTCATCACCCGTTACGCCTTGTATCCATAACGCTTCGATACAGTTTACGACCGCCCAATGCCGCTCCCGCCGCCAACAGCAGCGATGTTCCGCCATCCACCGGCACACCACCATCCGGTTCGTTTGTGAGGTCATCCGAGCCGCCAAGCTGACCTACCGCGAGGGTAGCTGTCAATAACAGGATGATGAATAAGCAGGCCTGTTAAGCTTTGTTATGCTGTGATCACACTTTGGAGATAGATACCGGGAGGCTGTCCATGGATCTTCATGAAGGCGTTGTGGAGGCTTCGTCGGTTGCCGAACCCGGCTTCCCTTGCCAGTGCTTCGAGCGTGAGCCGGGATGCGTCATGGGTGTATGAGCGGATGAAATATGCAACCCGGTATTCATTGACCCATTCGTTGAAATTCCGCTCAAACACATAATTTATGATATAAGAGCAGTGATGCTGGGGAATGTCGATGGCTATCGCGAGGTCGTGCAATCGAAAGGACTGCTGTAGAAATGGTTTTTCAGTTGTCATATAGTCATGGACCAACTCCCTCCACTGGTCGATTTTTTCGGGAGATGCAGGTTGCTGCTGTCTATCGACTTCCGGGATAGATTCTTTTTCAATAAGTGAACCTGACCCGGGCTTCCCCGAATCGATCGGGTTCGTCATAATGGGAGTCAAGGGCGAAACTTGCGTATGTGATATGTTTCGGATCGGTTGATTGAAAATGGAATCACGAGATACCAGCAAATAGCCGTATAGCAGCCGGGGCTGGTAGAAAATATAAATGATCATAAAAACTTGTGAGAAGATGGCAAACTGAAGGGCAGTATTGATGCCGGCATCTGCCCTTTCCGGGTGCAGGGTATCCCACCATATCGACAGGAACAGGAATAGGTGACCAATGCTACTAAATAGCAGTAAAAATATTACCCAATTATTGCCCATACTATTAGCCTTCAAATTCCAATGAATCCCTTTCCGAATAGCAAATCTCCAGGAAAGAAAGAGATAGAACAGGAAAAGCGAAACCCGAAACATTCGGCTGATATTCAAGGGGATAAGGTCTGATGCATGTTGGAAAAAGAATGTTTGATCAAGATCGGCGACCTCGAACATCTGTCGCTTATACTCGAGCGAACTCATCATCCATGGCAGCATATCCGCCACCCCGATGATCAGAGGAAGAAAATGCAGCCATTCATGCCGTTTCAGTGAAGTCTGATCCGAAATAAAACCCTTTATGTAGAGGTAAAACAGCGCCGGCGTTATGTACAATAAAGCGTAAGGGATTTTATAGATGTACGCTAAATATTGGATCTGCCCGTTTTGCGTGAGCCAGATAAACAGAAATTGATAAGCTCTTGCCAAAATGAGAATACCCAATAATCGGTTTAGGAAGATGTTACCGTTTTTCGTCCACAGAAGGTGTACACAAAAAAGGAATAACAAAAAAACCACCGCTATAGAGAATAAACTCAACAAGAACATGCTGTCACAAAATTTTTCAGTCGCTGAAATTATTATACGATTGTACGTGATAATTTTTTTATTACGCAATTTTTGTGGTACATGGAACGAAAATCGGCAATAAATGCTTTCCCTTCGAACCTATCCAAGGTCCATGTAATTGGGTAACCCTTTTAGCATACCAGATGAAACCAGCCTTACGGGTTTACCATCACTGACAAAAGCAAAAGAACCCTATCATGACGAATATGGTGAAAGATCCAGATATGGAGCAAGATCAAGGATGCTGTGTATATGGTTGTGCCGACCCTTAGGACACGACCCAATAACCATTTCACCATAGAGGTATCCACCTAAGAATACAGAAGTAAAAGGGTATATTCAAGGTTTGGACCATTTTACGATGATAGTCACATTTGAGCAGAAGCATTGTTTAGCATTCAATAAAAAAACCCATGTCAATAAGCTGGGGAATCATAGGTTGCGGGGATGTCACTGAAAAAAAGAGCGGTCCCGCCATTTACAAAGTACCGGGGTCTTCACTGGTGGCTGTCATGCGACGAGATGCCGAAAAGGCAAAGGACTATGCACTCCGGCATGATGTACCCAATGGTATGATGGTACACAATCTTTCATAGAAGACCCGGATGTGGAGGCCCTCTATGAGGCCACGCCACCGGCTTCACATGAGCAACATGCCCTTTCATCTATGCTTGCTGGTCAACCGGTCTATGAGGGAAAGCCCATGTCGATCGATGTGGATGCCTCTGAACGAATGCACATATTTTTACAATCGACAGGAGTCAAACTAACCATGGCTCATGATCGAAGGGCATTACCCATGTTCGTGCGGATCAGAGAAATGATCCACGAAGGACTTATCGGCGATATCCGATCCATCCAGCTGTCCATGAAGCAACATGACCACCCTCCATGCTCGAAAACCCTCATACGCACTGGCGGATCGAACCGGCGGTAGGATGGATCAGAGGATTGTCCTATGACCTTGCCCCGAAACAGTTGGATCTGATGATACACAACTTCGGACCAGTGTCAGCAGTTAAAAGATTCCGTGCCAACCAGTGCGGCTCTTACAAGGCAGAGGATATTGTAACCGGCATCATCCTGTTTCAGAAAAACATCCTCTTCAGCGGCACCTGGTGCATCTCAATCGATAAAGGTTCAGAGGAAGATTGTTGCAATGTTTTTGGCTCAACAGGAAAAATCAGTTTCCCTATTTTCGGAGATACAATAACGGTTCAGTCCGGAAGAAAGCAGCAACTCATCACATTCAAACATCCTGAACACATACAGCAGCCGATGATCGAAAAAGTGACCCGCTATTTTTCAATGCAGGGCGAGAATCCATGCCCGGCCGAAGAAGCCATAGCATCCATAGAGCTTATGAAAAGTTTTGC
>JBIKIB010000010.1:0-27268 GCA_044361845.1 Chitinophagaceae bacterium
ATCTTTTACAAATTAATGGGCAATATCTTCAATAGTGATTTTCGGGATTTTCTTACATCGTTAAATAAGAATGATGTAAGATATGTTCTTGTGTGAGAATACGCTGTGATTCTGAAAAGGCCTTCCCCAAAACCTCTGCCACGCCTTTGGAATGGGCTGTCGTTTTCACTTGTTCGCATTTGAAATCAAGCATTCAATGCGCCAATAAAAAACGCCCTTCCAAAAGACTGGAAGGGCGTTTGTGCCCAAGACTGGATTCGAACCAGCACAACCTTTCGGTCACTACCACCTCAAAGTAGCGTGTCTACCAATTTCACCACCTGGGCATCCTTTGATGAAAATCCGGAAGATTTTCACTTGCGGAATGCGAAATTAGGAAAAAGTCTTGAAACAAGTACAGCTTCCGTGAAGAAATCAGGAATTGACCATACGGATGAGATCCAACGAATACACAGTATTTTGCGTTCCAACAGAAAGCCTTTGAATAGCAATGCTTTTTCGGCGATCAAAAGCTGTGATCAGAAGAAATATACACCAATATGCACATCCGGATCATCTGTTTTTGGGTATCAATGACCGCAACATCCCTTGCCGTAAAGGCACAGCCCATAGCTGGCTGTACCGACAATGCAGCCAACAACTACAATGCATCTGCCATCATCAACAATGGCTCCTGCACCTACGATGCGGTTACCCTTGTGCCGATCCTGAAATTCAACCAGACAGCAGCCCTTTCAGAGAATTCCGGGATGATATTCTGGAACAACCTCCTATGGCAACACAATGACGGCGGGGACGCTGCAGCGATATACGCAATGGATACCATCAGCAACAGGATCCTCAGAACCATCACACTCAATGGTGCGACGAATATCGACTGGGAAGACATGACACAGGATGAAACACATATCTACATCGGAGACTTCGGAAACAATGCCAATGGGTCAAGGACCGACCTTAAGATCTACAAACTGGAGAAATCAGCCATCACCGCTTCCAGCGGGGATACGATATTGACGCCCGAGATCATCGCGTTTTCATATCCCGACCAAACCAACACTGGCCTTGCCATCGGAGCGAACAAGACCGATTTCGACTGCGAAGCGATGATCGCATATGACAATGGTCTGTTTCTGTTCACCAAGCAATGGACAGGCAACCAGACGGCATTATACGAAATTCCGAAAACCGCAGGCAACCATGCCGCCACCAGGTCGGGTACCCTGAATGTGAACGGAATGATCACCGGTGCGGATGTCTTCCCCGCAACAAGGACCATCGTACTCACCGGGTACAATGCCTCGCTGACCCGTTTCATTTACCTGCTCTACGACTTCAACGGCACCGAATTCTTTGGAGGCAATAAAAGAAAAGTAACCCTCGGCGGCGCATTACAACAAACGGAATCCATCGCCTTCGTGAATGAACACCACGCATTCATCGGCACCGAAGCCGCCCTGTTCCCACAGCGACTAGAAACCATCAACCTTGCAGGTCTTATCCCTGGCAAGCCCCTTACACCTCCCCCGGTAAAGCAGAATGATCCGCAACCCGGCGGCGGGTGAACACCCGGATGACAGAAACCATACCTGATGGCCTTTGGAGAAAGCCATAGCGAATACCTGCCACGCACCTTGCAAGGCCCAGGCTCTCGAATGCACGTCCACTATGAACAATGCACACCCCGATCAAGTCGGCACTTCCTCACACCGGCACAACAAACTACCGGAAACGAATAACCGAAAAATATGAGACAAGGGTACCGATGTCTGAATTCCCTGCTCATCCATTTTTTACAGCATCATCCATACCCTTCCGTGGAGAAAGGATGGAAATACGGAATGTCGTCCCCTTGCCCAATTCGGATTGCCGAACGGTTAGCTGTCCGCCATGGTATTGCTCGATGATGCGGCGGGAAAGTGTGAGCCCCAACCCCCAGCCCCTCTTCTTGGTCGTGAATCCCGGCTGGAAAACCTTCGAGAGGTGGGAGCTTGCGATGCCCTTGCCGCTGTCTGTGATGTCGATGTGGATATGATATGTGGAAGGCCTTATTCTTACGGAGATCTCCCCCGACCCATCCATGGCATCAAGTGCATTCTTAAGGAGGTTCTCAACGACCCATTCGAAAAGAGGTGCGGAGATCTCTGCTGGGATGGATGCATACCCACCTGCATCCATCGGAAATTGAACCTTGCTGGGGGCTCTCTTCTTCACATACTCCACTACCTGCCGCACGACATGCACAAGGTCATGCGACTCTAGTTTGGGCTGGCTGCCGATCTTGCTGAATCGGTCTGACACCAGCTTGAGGCGGCGCAGATCCTTTTCCATTTCCGCGATCATGGCGGTGTCAGGTGGGGTTTCCTTCATCATCTCCACCCAGCCTTCCAACGCCGAAAGGGGTGTACCCAGCTGATGTGCCGTCTCCTTTGCCATACCTGCCCATAACTGGTCCTGCATCGCTTTGTGGCGGGCCGAAAGCGCCATCAACGTGATGATGATGAAGAGCGCGACGATGCAAAGCTGTACGATCGGATAATAACGCACCTGCTTGAGCAACATGGATTCCCCGTAATAATACTTGTTGTACACAACCCTCTTGTCATCCAAATAGGTGGTGATGGGGCTGTTGCTCTTCGCGAACTCTCGCAACCTTGCGCGCAGATAGCCCGTGTCTTGCGCAAATGCTCCCGTGTCAAGATTATGATGGTTGGTGATGCTGTCGCGCTCATTGGTCTCGATGACCGGGATGGATGTTTGTCCGGCCATGACGATCGATGCGAAAAGAATATCCTGTTCCGGCGTTGCCCTTGCGATGAACTGCTGTGCCTGTGCCCACTCCTCCACCTTCTGGCGTTCCTCCGCCGCGATCTTTCCGGCAAGCAACCGGGAATAAAGGATGGTTGCCGTGACGATGACGATGGCCACCACCCCAAAAAGACTCCTCCAATTGACCCATTGCCTGAGCATTCGTATTTTCTTTGAGGGGACAATATCTGAAAAAATAAATAAAGGTATTTTTGAGGATAGAATACATCCCCTAAAAACTGCATATTGAACGCATCTCCTTCCGTCGCAGTCGTCATACTGAACTACAATGGCAAGTCTTTTCTGGAAAGATTCCTTCCATCCGTGAAGGCTTCCAGCTATGGGCATCTTCGCATCGTGGTCGCAGACAATGCCTCCACGGATGATTCCCTGACATTCCTCCGGTCGGTACACCCTGACGTGGAACTGCTCATCAACAAAACAAATGAAGGATTTGCAAAGGGGTATAATACTGCATTGAAACAGGTGAAAGCCGACATCTTCGTACTGCTGAATTCCGATGTGGAAGTCACACCGAACTGGATCGAACCGATTGTCGAACTGATGGAGTCGGACAACAACATTGCCGCCTGCCAGCCGAAAATCCTGGACTGGAACAACCGGTCCAGATTCGAATACGCCGGCGCCGCCGGTGGATGGATTGACCGCTACGGATATCCCTTTTGCAGAGGACGGATTTTCAGCCACTGCGAAACCGACCGCGGACAGTATGATACCACAGAGCCGGTCTTCTGGGCCAGCGGAGCAGCCATGTTCGTCCGTGCGGAAATCTTCCACGAAATGGGCGGCTTCGATGATTTCTTCTTCGCACATCAGGAGGAGATAGACTTGTGCTGGCGGATGCAACTCTGCGGATACCGCGTCTATGTATGCCCGGCCTCCGTAGTGTACCATGTCGGAGGAGGAACCCTGCCACAAGGCAATCCCCAAAAGACCTTTCTGAATTTTCGCAATAACCTGATCATGCTCTACAAGAATTACCGCGCAGACGAAAGGATCTGGAAGATTCCTTACCGACTCGGACTGGATGCCATCAGCGCTTGGAAAAACCTGGCAACGGGCAACAAAGAATACTTCATCGCCGTATTGAAATCACATATCGCTTTCGCCGGCTGGTGCCTGTTCCACCAAAAACACAGCATCTTCCCAAAAACAAAAAAAGGAAAACCAGCAGGACGATATCCGGGAAATGTAATATGGATGCATTTTTTAAGAGGCATGGATACATTCAGTGAAATTATTACCGCCAAAAGCTGAGTTTTTTCATGCCAAGCATTATTTTTGCAAACAATCAGGAATATATGCAGCCAGAACACGCAAGCAAAGCAGAGAAAACGGATTTCGGCAGGAATTGGGTATCGTCATCACGCTTCCTTTTCCACGTGCAGTTGTTTGCCTTCGCAGCATTCGTCCTGGGAGGCTGCTACGGCCTTCATAGCATGCGCTATAAAGGCAAACCGAAAGTGGAAATCCCGGAGAGTACCTTGTACACACCAAAATACAAGTAGAGTTTTTTTTTCGATTCGAAGTATTTCCCTAATTTCGCACTCCGGCTTTAAAAAATATCTGTTCTTTACACATCACCAACCGCAACAACGGAAGGTAAACGCGGAAGTAGCTCAGCTGGTAGAGCATCACCTTGCCAAGGTGAGGGTCGCGGGTTCGAATCTCGTCTTCCGCTCAAAAATTCCATCTCCTCCGGACATGGAATTTTTTTTTGCGTAGAAGTTCCGAACTTCTCGATCTTACTCCGGATAACACAAGCTCTTTGTATTCGACTTTGAATTTTTGGTTTTCATCCTGCCCCGGTGGTGGAATTGGTAGACACGCAGGACTTAAAATCCTGTTCGCCGAAAAAGCGAGTGCGGGTTCGACCCCCGCCCGGGGCACACTGAATCGTAACAGCTGGAAATCAAAAATTCAAAGTAAATACAAATCATCCTACTTCAACGGATCGCCCGCCCATACCCTTGCTCCGATCCTCCACCACCTGGAAAATCATCGCCATTGCCACCACCGCCATGGCACCGATCGCATTCAGCCAAAGCCAGGCAAGATCCGTCTTCCAATACAGCATGATCACAACAACCTCTCCCGCGATCGCGGCCGTGAATACCGCATTCCCTCGGATCCATTTGATATAAAACGCGGTCAGAAAGATTCCAAGCATCACGCCATAAAACCAGGAGCCAAGTACATTGACAGCCTCGATCAAACTGCCCATGCCGGTGACAAGCTCCGCCACGATGATGCAGAAGACTCCCCAAAAAAGAGTGTACCACCTGGATGCTAGGAAATCCTGTTCATCAGTACCTTTGCGCACAATCAGTTTGTGGAGGTCCACAATGGTGGAAGATGCCAGTGAATTGAGGGCCGCGGCAATGCTTCCCCATGCAGCCAGAAAAATCACAGCGATCAGCAGCCCCACAATACCTGCAGGCATGTGATCGAGCACAAAACGCAGAAAGATGTAATTCGTATCGTTCGAATCGGCACTTATATCAGCACGACGGATCAACCCCTTTAGCGCTCCACGAACACGATCCTCCTCTTGCTGAACATCTTTCAATGCCGACATTGCCCTGTCCGTCGCAGACGCATCATCCGCATTCATCAACGCAGGCAGGTCGGCAACAATACCCTTCTTGCGCTCAAGCAACTCCACATGCTTCGCCTCCAACATCATTAACGAATCCCGCTTCCCCGTCAGCCTGACCTCTTCGATGGGTACCTTGTTGAAAAACAACGGCGCCGGATTGAACTGATAGAACACAAGCACCAACGCACCGATCAACAGGATCAGAAACTGCATCGGCACTTTCACAAAGCCGTTCAAAAGCAGCCCCATTCGACTCTCCCTCACAGATTTCGCAGTGAGGTATCGTCCGACCTGGCTCTGGTCTGTACCGAAATAAGACAACGCAAGGAACAAGCCTCCGATCGTCCCACTGAAGAGATTGAACCGATCCGTCCAGTCGAAACCATTCTCCTTGATACCGGTGGTGATCACATTGAGCCTGCCGAGATGTCCGCTGATCTCAAGGGCTTCCGTGAAGCCAATGCCTGCAGGCAACAGACTGACGGCCATGTAGCCCACCAGGAACATCCCCAGCAACGCGATGGCAAGCTGTATCTGCTGCGTGTATGCAACGGCTCTCGCACCACCACTGACCGTATACACGATGAGCAATCCGCCCATGATGATATTGGTGATGTAAATATTCCATCCGAGAAGGGATGAGAGGATGATCGACGGCGCATAGACACTGATGCCCGTGGACAACCCTCTTGAGATCAAAAATATGAGTGATGTGAAAATCCGGGTTTTCCTGTCGAACCGCTGCTCCAGGAATTCATATGCGGTGAACAACTTCAGCTTATGGAAGATCGGCACGAATGTCACACAAAGTATCACCATCGCGATCGGCAATCCGAAATAGTACTGCACGAAACGCATACCATCCGTATAGGCCTGCCCGGGTGCGGACAGGAAAGTGACCGCACTGGCCTGTGTGCCCATGATGCTGAGCAGTACTATATACCAGGGCATCTGACGGTTGCTCAGGAAATAGCCTTCAAGATTACGCGTGCTCCTGGATCGGGAAGCCCCATACCAGACGATCCCGGCAAGCGTAACCATCAAAATGATCCAATCAACCGAACTCATGAGAATGTGTGGGTGAAAATCATGAAAAAAATCACCTGCACGAGCAGGAAACCCAGCAGCAACAGGTACCAGACACGCCACCTGCGAAACAATGGTGGTTTTTCGGGATCATCCATATATGTCATTTTTTATCGACAGAATACAGCATATAAGCCACCGCAATACCAAGCAGCACCCCGATGGCCATCTTCTTGAAAACCAGCCCCACCAATAGGCCAAGTCCTACTCCCACCACGAGTCCGAATCCGGCACTCCTGGATTTTTTCTTATTTGTTGTCATTCGGCTTTGCGTTTGGATTGGATACGAGATTGGCAAACAACCTATAGGCTCCGGATACCCCAGCCGGCAATTGCCTGAAGAATGCAAGTCCGGTATAGATGAACCGGCCCTTTCCGTGGTTTCCAACGATCAGACTTCCCGTCATGTCGGCATCCTCGCCAGGGTCGCGCATACCCAGTACCGCACGATAGCCTGCAGATGGCATCTCCGCAAAATAAATACCCCTTTCCTGAACCCAGCCGATGAAGTCATCCTGCGTGATGCGATTAGGCGTATTCAAAAGAACATCGTCCGGTCCGATGACCCGCACAGCACTGTGCTCATCAGTGACCCTGCCCCTGGTGATGGAGAAGTGGAAGGGCCCGATTCGGGCTTTCACAGGACCGATGAAACTGCTGGTATTATACTGCACCACGAGGTTCCCTCCGCCGGCAACATATGCCATGAGTTCATCATGGCGACTATTGAGCCATTCATGTACGTTATACGCACGGATCCCGGTGACAATGGCATCGAACTGACGCAGGTTCTGCTGATCCATATCCTGCTCTCCAAGATAGGTCACTTCGAAACCCATCTCCTGAAGCGCCTCCGGAACCTTATCGCCCGCACCTTTGATGTACCCGACTTTCCGCCCCGTGGTGGCTAATGGGATGTTCAGGATGGTGACCCCATCGGGATAAAAATACCGGATGGAAGGGATATGGTCGTAGTGTATTTGAGCGAGCGCCAGATAGTTGGCACGATCGAAGCCGGGACTCTGGTACTCGACATTCGCCAGCAACCGATCCTTCTGCATCCCATTCATCTTCTTTCCGGAAACCGGAAGTGGAAAAGTCCTCGTCTGTCCACGGGTGAACCGGAACGAACTATCGGTCACACGCTCGTTCACCGTGCCAAAACGATAGGTCAGACGCGCATCAGAACGGGGGATCTGGGTGAAGGCGGTCGCACTGAGCTGGAAATCCCGCGTCTGAGCCTGGTTCTTCCTGAAAAGCAGTACCCCCGGAGAGGTGTTGATGCTCAGAGGCGGCACAACGCACAAGGGTTGAAAGAGTTCGCCCCTTACAGGATCTGTGGACTTGAACATGACCGGCTTCGAGAAACGCATCCGAACACCTTCTACTTCCACCAAGAAATCAACGACATAGTCAGGCTGGTTCTCCGGCCTTCCTATGAGATCCTGGTCAGACACCCGAAAGGATCCCCTTTCCATCTCCTCGTTCAGCCAGTAGGGTTGCGATAATGGCTTCGATACCGGCACCGCGATACGGATAGGCAGACTGATACTCCTGTTGTCGGCCATTGCCCTGTCGACCGCACTGTCTCGCCCCTCGATGACGGCAGACACCCAACGGGCACGTATACCCGAACGATTGATGGCGGTCAGCGTGATGGCCAGGCTGTCGCCCTGGACGGCGTATGGCTGCGGGGTGGATGCTTCAAGATAAAGCCCGGCGGCGGCCTCCACGAGGACTGACACCTCTTTCAGCTTCTGCGTGCGCCACTCAGAAGCTGGCAATGCTGCAATATCCCTGTGGAGTCCCGCAAGGGAGGACACGGATGATGAAGGATCCGTGAAGGAATATCCCCGTATGATCTCTTCTGTGCGGGTTGCAACCTGCTTCGCCCCTTCGATCCTGCCCCATCCGGTGTTGATGCCGTCCAGCAAGTCCTTTGCCGGAAGATCACCATCCACGATCGTGAAATATTCGAGTACGCTTCCCCGTGAAGATGGCACTCCGAATCCCTGACTTTTATGCTGACTCCTGCTTTCGGCGGATATCTCCCCTAAACTTCGCCCCAGTAGGGGTATGTAAGCACCGACATCGACCTTGAACTGGCTGTCGGATGTCGTATTGGCCCCGCCGAAGTTGAAGGTGTTCCAAAGAATGCGTTTCGCCTTCCAGGGTTTCACACCATGCTGGAAATGTTCCGGGAAACGGGCAGGGTCCGCAGCGGCTATGTATGCCTCACGGGCAAGCACACCCGAAGCGGAATGATGCCCGTGTCCGGCACGGCTGTCCTCCGGGAATCTTGTGATGATGACGTCGGGCTGGAAGTTGCGGATGACCCATACCACATCCGATAGGATCTTCTCGCGTCCCCACATCTGAAGCGCTTCCTCCGTACTTTTTGAAAAGCCAAAGTCATAAGCCCTCGTGAAGAACTGCTCCCCACCGTCCGTCCGTCGTGCAGCCAACAGCTCCTGCGTCCGGATGAGGCCAAGCTCGATGCCCTGCTCCTCTCCGATCAGGTTCTGTCCCCCATCACCACGTGTGAGTGAGAGGTAACCGGTCCGGTAGAGTTTCTCCTTGGCGAGAAAAGCGAGCAATCTCGTGTTCTCATCATCGGGATGCGCAGCGATGTACAGCACGGAACCCAGCACTTTGAGCTTACGCAACCCGAGTGCGATCTCAGAACTGCTCATAGGACGAGGCGACTGGGCCGATGTCGCAACAGACAATAGGATCAGCAGGGCGAAAAAAATATATCGTAGGATCTGATGATTCATATTTATTTTTTGATCACTGTCCGACCATGAATACCGCATTCGCGAGTAATAACTTTCCGTTCTCCCAGAATCCCCTGAAGATGGGATCCTCCGCGAAGTAGACGATGTTCCCACCGCCGATATCCTGTACCCCAAGCAGCAATCCTTCCCTCAGCTTCTCCTTCGCCTGCACACCGGCGAACCCGGTGACATAGCTGTTGCTGCGGATGACACCCACATTCCATCCGCCTTCCTTCAAGAAACCATAGATGTTGGTATCCTGCTTGAGCGTGAAGTAATGTGACGGATATCCGAATGCCAGAGGATGCGAATTGTCGAGCTCCATCCGGTAGATCGCACCGGGCATCGATCCTTTCAGGTAATCCTTCTCCCTGTCCTCATATCGCTTCAGCAGATCCTTGTCATGCTTCTCATCCTCTTTCGAACCATCCTCCTTTTTCTGACGGATCGTCCAGTCAAGCTTCGAAAGCTGCGACACCGCATTCTCCATGGCGATCAGCCTGCCTCCTTTGCGAAGCCAGTCGTTGAGCTGCTCAGACATCATTTTGTCTGACAGGAACCGATAGTTCCCGTCAGCCAGTATCATCACCTCAAAGTCATCCCAGTTGGCCTGTCCGATATCGGATGTGTTGATCACAGATACCGGATAACGAAGCTCCTGTTCGAAATAATGCCAGACCTCTCCAAATGCATTCGTACCCACACCATCCCCCGCCAACAACGCTACACGGGGAGCTTTGATGTATCGCACACGGTCACTGCCAAGGTCGAATCCCTTGTCAACAAAACCCGATCTGACAGGTACGATCCGCTCGTGGAAATCAGGTGTGGCGCTGATGGCTGAAGTTATCTTCCCGTACAACTCATCTGCCGTCATCCTGTTCGCAGCCCGAGTGACGATGAGGCTGCCCTTCTCAAACCGGCGTCCCCCGACCTCAAAAGGTTGCTCCGCATAGCGCAACTTCACCCCGGCATTGAGCAGCTGCGACAACAATTTCGCAGACCCGAAACTCGTCCATGGGATGACGAATCCATAGGCATCCGTGACATCCATCGCCGGCGCAAGGGTATTGCCTCCAACAGGCAGGCCAATGGCTGATGCAGGCAGCTTATCCTTGATCGCGAATGCCTGAAGTCCGAATGCATAAGGCAGTGCCCAAGCGGTGATATCATATGTTGCCGAATCCGTCACATTCGTCCTTGGCTCGAACAACACCCGAAGCATGACTCCCCTCGGCTGCTGTACGGGGATGATGATATCATTGGGCTCAATGGTGATCGCCTCTTCTTTTCCGGTGACATAGCTGAATCCCCGGGCAGACAATTTCGTTTGTGCGTAACCGTGGGTTATTCCATTGTTTCGCAAATACCGGATGATCACACCACCTTCATTCCCGGCCGCGGCCGAAGCACTGACGACATAGTAACGGTTGCTGCCGGTTGCCGGCTCGGACTGCGCTGCGCTGAAGAATTTCCGGAACTCCTGCTTCAGCCGGACGGCATGCCTGACCGAGACCTCTATCGTCGACAACCCCGTCGTATAATGGTGCTCGAGCCTGTTGGCCAGCGTGAGCGTGTCACCATCCTCGATGACCACGGCCTTGCCGGCACGTGATCCGCCACCCTGCTCGAATGTCATGCCGATGGATCCGTTATATGTCGGATAGGTGTCCCCATACGACGGATACAAAAGGTCGAATCTCTCCTTTGTGAAATACAACCATCCCTGCCGGTCGAAATAAACCGCGTTGTTTTTTCCGACATGCTGCTGGAACTCCCGCTGCCAGGGCGTGATGACATCGTGGTATGGCTCTGCTGCCGGTGCGAAATAATACGGCTCATTGGCCCCCTGCTCATGAAAATCAACATGCACCTGCGGCATCCATTCATTGTACACTTTCAAACGCTGCTGCGACTCGACCTGCGTCTGCCATGCCCAGTCACGGTTGAGATCGAAATGATAATGGTTCGTGCGGCCTCCGGGCCATGGCTCACGATGCTCCCGCGTTTGAACATTGGGATTCGGGACAATACCCGTGACGCTGTTCTGCCAATTGGCATATCGGTCGCGACCATCGGGATTGAGGCAGGGATCGATCACGATCACGGCTTTATCGAGCCATTCCTTCATCCGCATGTCTGACCCGTCCAATAGCTTGTGGATCGTCTTCATCGCGGCCTCGCTCGACGAAGGCTCGTTGCCGTGAACATTATAACTCAACCATACGATGACGGGAAGGTCTTCAGAAGGAGCCGCCTTGTCTTTTGAAAGACCTGCCAAACGAAGGTTGTTGATGCGGATCTGATCAAGGTTGCGGATATTCTCAGCGGAAGACACGAATGCAAGCATGAGTGGACGCCCCTCGTTGGTCATGCCGTAGTTCATCAGCCGTACCTTTCCGGGCGATGCTTCCGAGACATGCCTGACATATTCCACGATCCGATGATGGGTCGTGTAACGGGCCCCAAGTGGATATCCAAGGAATTTCTCCGGGGACATAAGGACAGATTGTGCCGCCAGCAGATGGTGGAAAGCGATAAAAAGACACAGCACGGAATTTTTCAACCGCATATTGATCAGTTTTTTTGTACGATCTGATAATGGATAAAGATGATGATTTTATCCCAAATGCGACCGGCAAGATGACGCTTTGTTATATATTTATCGCATGGTAAATACACTTGGTTCAACCTCCATGAAAATATGGATGTGGGGTGTGGCTTTCACCCTGCTGACATGGGATGCCGTTGCTCAGAAATCCGTGACACAGGATGGTCCTTTCCATTACACCATACAAAAACGGGCTCAGGGATCGAATGGAGCAGTGGTTTCCGCGCATCCACTGGCCAGTAAGGCCGGTCTTCAGGTGTTAAAAAAAGGAGGCAATGCCGTGGATGCATCCATCGCCGTGCAACTGGCCCTGGCCGTGGTTTACCCGGGAGCGGGGAATCTTGGCGGAGGGGGATTCCTCGTAGCATGTATGTCAAACGGAAAGACACTTGCGATCGATTATCGTGAAAAAGCACCGGCAGCCGCTCACCGCGACATGTATCTTGACAGTTCCGGAAATGCCAGAACATACCTGAGTCAAAACGGCCATCTCGCCAGCGGAGTGCCAGGCACGGTGGCCGGATTGTTCCAGTCGCACAAGTATGCGAAACTGCCGTTTATGATTCTCATTCAGCCCGCCATTGACCTTGCTGAAAATGGCTTCTCCATCACTGCCGCCGAAGCGTCTTCCCTGAATAATACCCGCAATGAATTCCTGAAACACAATACCAGACCCACGTCACTCGTCAGGTCAGTTCCCTGGAAAGCGGGAGACACACTGGTGCAAAAAGAACTCGCAGCCACCCTACGCCGCATCCGCGATGAGGGAATGAAAGGATTCTACGAGGGCGAAACCGCCAGGCTGATCGTCGAAGAAATGAAAAGAGGCGGAGGGATCATCAGCTATGAAGACCTGAAGCAGTATTCCGCCAAAGAACGTGAACCCATACAATTCGATTATAAAGGGTACGGCATCGTAAGTATGCCCCTGCCGAGCAGCGGTGGCATCATCATCCGGCAGGCACTCAGGATGCTCGAAGGACGGGATATCGGGAAACTCGGATTTCAAACCCCGGCATCTGTACAGCTGATCACAGAAGTGGAAAGAAGGGCATATGCAGACAGGGCCCAGTTCCTCGGCGATCAGGATTTCGTCAAAGTGCCGGTAAAGACACTCATGAGTGACTCATACCTCACACAGCGCATGCAGGACTACAAGCCCGGACTGGCCGGAAAAAGTACCGAGATCCGTGCAGGAAATATCAATCCAGAAAGCGAAGAAACAACCCATCTGTCCGTAGCTGACCGCTGGGGTAATGCTGTCGCCGTCACCACCACGCTCAATGGTGGCTACGGCTCCCGGACCGTGATCGGAGGGGCTGGCTTCCTGATGAATAACGAAATGGATGATTTCAGCGTGAAACCCGGCGTACCAAACATGTATGGTGCCCTTGGGACCGACGCCAACGCCATCGCCCCGGGCAAACGCATGCTCAGCTCCATGACCCCCACGATCGTGCTGCAGGATGGTAAGCCATTCCTGGTCATCGGCACACCCGGTGGCACCACCATCCCCACTTCCGTCCTCCAAACCATCTTGAATATCGTTGATTTCGGACTCTCGACAGATGATGCCGTCAACAAACCCAAGTTCCACCATCAATGGCAACCGGATGTGATCTCGGTGGAAAATCGTTTCCCGGAGACCGTGACGTCAGCACTCAAGACCATGGGCTACACGATCCAAAAACGTGGTCAGATCGGTCGCACTGAAGTCATACGCATCGACTATCCCAAAAAGAAAAAACTCCGTCTCGAAGCGGTTGGTGACAACCGGGGCGACGACCACGCAGCAGCTTATTGAAAGGCATCAAAACAATCGGTGCATTTGAGAACTAAGCCTTCAGGGACAAGCCTTTATGACACCTTAAAAATTTCGAACCCTTGGAGAGTACCCCCACCCTCCAAGAGTTACCCAACCCTTGGAGAGTACCCCCACTCTCCAAGAGTTCTCCGAAATGAATGACCCCGAAAAATCTTATGAAAGCCCCGACAACCCCATCTTTAACACCTACTTATTAGTGCCGATGCTGTAATTTTACGATGTAAAAAATCGCACCTGAAAAAAATCCTGAAAATAACCGGCTGGGTCATCAGCACCATGCTGTTGTTCATTCTTGCAGTAGCCCTACTGATAAGAACCGAAAAAATACAAAACTGGCTGGTTGACAAAGCCACCGCCAAGCTCTCAGAAATACTCAAAACAGAAGTCAGCATCAACAAGGTAAGTGCCTCCCTTTTCAACAGGCTTCATATGGAAGGCACCCTGGTGCGGGACCTGAAAAAAGATACACTCCTCTATGCCGGTGAACTGAACGTCAGGATCACCGACTGGTTCTTCCTCAAGAATGAAGCGGAACTGCAGTACATCGGACTAAAAGACATCTCCGTATTCCTACACCGCTCAGACTCCATATGGAACTATCAGTTCATCATCGACAAATTCACAAGTCCTGAGAAAAAGAAAAAAGACACCGCCCGTTCCACCATCGCGATCCTGCTCCAAAGAGTCGAAATAGACAATCTGCGATTCCTTGAAAAAGATGAATGGTATGGAAGGGATATGACGGCCAATATCACCCATCTGGATATGGACGCAGATGAGATCAACCTTGAAAAAAAGAAACTCTTCATTCACGAACTTGAGCTGAAAGCCCCCCTGATGTCCATATATGACTACCAGGGTAACAGGCCATCCAGACCGAAAAAAAAACGCAAGAGCCAAAAAATAAATACAGAAGGACTTAAATGGAATATCGATGACTGGGATATCCTCGTGCACAACATAAAAATATCCAACGGTACATTCCGGAATGATGTGCAGACCAACAGGGCTCCCCTTCCCTACTTCGACGGGCAACACTTCGAGTTCTCCTCCATCAACGCATCCATCAAGGATATCAGCTGGCAGAAAGATACCATTTCAGGGATGCTTAACTTCTCCACCCGGGAAAGAAGCGGACTGGATATAAAAGCCGTGTATGCCGACCTTAAGATGCACCCTGAAGGCATGCTCTTCCAAAACCTTGCCATCATCACACCCCATAGCCGTCTGGGGAATTCCTTCGCGATGCGATACTATGAGTTTCAAAAAGACATGGAGGACTTCCTCCAAAGTGTCAGGCTGGAAGGCACATTCAACAACAGCACCCTCAGCTCCAAAGACATCGCATATTTTGCGCCGGAATTGAAAGGCCTCGACCGCAGCGTGAAACTGAATGGCCTTGTCACCGGCACCATCACCGACCTCAGCGCAAAAGGATTCACATTGTCGTACGGGACGAGGACGAAATTGGATGGTGACATAAGGATGCAAGGCCTTCCGGATATTGATAAAACCCTCATCGATTTCAGGGCCAATGACTTCCATACCACATACGCGGATGCCGTGAGCTTCGTACCTGCCCTGGCTAAAATAGAACAACCACGCCTGAAAGAACTGGGATATATTCAATTCAAAGGGGATTTCAACGGATACCCGGATGACTTCAGCATCAAAGGAATATTAGGTTCGGCCCTCGGCGCACTGAAGACCGACTTACACATGAAACTCCCCGAAAAAACCCAGGCAACCTATGATGGGCGAATCGCAACGTCGGGCTTCGACCTCGGAACACTCCTCGGGAGTGCACAACTAGGAAAGCTCTCCTTCAACGGTTCATTGCGGGGAAAAGGTTTCGATCCCGCAACCGCATCTGCTGATATCAATGGCGATGTTGGGTCCTTTCACTTCAATGGTTATGACTACCGGAAAATAACGGTCAGGGGTACCCTGAATAAAAAACTTTTCAGGGGAGATGTCAGGATAGATGACCCGAACCTTGATGCGATCTTCAGTGGAATGGTGAAGACGGACCCCGTGAAGCCGGAATACGATGTCACTGCGGACATCAGATATGCCGCAATGAAAGAACTATTCCTCACGAAGAATGAAATGAACCTGACAGGTCTGTTCAAATTGGATGCACGCGGCGGCTCAATCGATGATATCGTCGGAGAAGCAACCGTCAGTGCACTATCCATCGGCACAAAGGAAAAAGTCTTCGTATTCGACAACCTGTTCATGAGCACCGGTCCTGACAGCACAGGGAAACGAATCCGAATCAGCAACAAGGACATTCAGGTATCACTCTCCGGTCGCTTCAAAGTACGCGACCTCCCCAATACCCTTACCGCATACCTCAATAAATATTATCCGCTCTATTTCAAGCCACCTGAGGTACTGCCAGTCGATCAGGACATGGTCTTCAGTGCCGTCCTGAAAAATGTCGATCAGTATCTGCCCCTGATAAGCCCGGCCATTGGAGGTCTTGATAATAGCACCCTCAGTGGAGAGATAAATGCACATAACAGATCTTTTCTCCTCAAACTGAATATCCCCTATCTGCGATACAAGAACACGGAAGTACGGGATTTCGAACTCGATGGTGTCGGGAATATGGACAGCCTCCTGTTGCTGGCAAATACAAGGATGATCACGATCAACGACAGCCTGGAGATACCGGGATCGACACTCACCATCGTATCCTCAAAAGACGTCTCGGAAATAAACCTATCCACCTCCGCGAATCAAACAATGAACTCCGCGCAGCTATCCCTTTTCATCTACAACCTCTCAGATGGCATCCGGATAAATTTCAACCCTTCATCTGTCGTCATAAATGACAAGACATGGCGCATAGAAAGAGACGGACAAATCACCATCAGCAGATCCTTCATAGATGCGAACGATATCCGTATCGTGAACGGACAACAGGAGATCCAGATCTCATCCCTACCATCAGAGATCGGGAACAGCAATGACATCCTCCTCACATTGAAAAAAGTGAACCTCGGTGATATCCTGCCCTACGTCATGACCGAACCAAAGATCGAAGGCATCACAAGCGGCGATATCACCATCGAAGATCCCTATGGCCGGCTCAACATATACATGAACGCACAGACAGAACAGACAAGATTCGAGAATGATTCCATCGGTATCATTTCCATCAACGGGAACTGGAACAACAGGATGAAGAAGGCCACATACTTCCTGAATTCCGCCAACGAAGGATATGTCTTTGACATCAAGGGACATGTGACCCTGGCAGACTCTTCCCGAAAGGAGATCGATACCGATATAGACATCGGATTGCTGAAGATGGATATCCTGAAAAAATATTTGGGTATCGTTTTCACCGACATCAAAGGGACCGGCTCCGGTAAACTCAAGGTATCCGGAGATATCAGAGAGCCCGACATAACGGGAACGGTCACCCTAAAAAAGGCGGAGGTCCTGGTCGGATATACGCAATGCAGATACGCATTGCAAGATCCTGTGATCGAGTTCAAACCTGACATGATCGACTTCGGCACCATCCGGATCAAGGACACGGAGGGTAATGAAGGGAATGTGAGCGGTCAACTCACGCACCGGTTCTTCAGGAAAATGGGTTTCAACTTCTCCGCGAACGCAAAGAAACTTCAGCTGCTGAACACCACGAAACTCGATAACTCGCTGTTCTTTGGAAAAGCGGTGGGCCGTGTGAACTTCTCATTCACAGGTCCGGATACCGACATGCGTCTCTACGTGGAAGGTGAACCAGTCGATAGTTCATCCATCAGCATCCTCACATCAGGAAGCTCGAAAGAAAGTGGCGATGTGGACTATATCGTCTGGCGTGCATACGGACGGGAGATGAATCTTGACTCGATCTCACGATCCGCATCGAACCTGTCCATCGACCTAGACCTGACAGCAAACAACCTCCTCAAAGTCGATGTCATACTCGATGAACTCAGCGGGGATATCATCTCCGCATTGGGCGCGGGAAACCTGAAGATCACAACAGGTACCAATGAAAGCACCACACTGAATGGCAGGTACATCATAGAAAGGGGTAACTACAACTTCAATTTTCAGGACATTTTTAAAAAGCCATTCACCCTGGAACCGGGATCCGGTAGCTATATCAGTTGGACCGGAGATCCGTATGATGCGGAGATAAACATCAACGCCAGCTATCTGGCGGAAAAAGTGCGGATGAGCACCCTGTTCAACGACCCCAACTCGTCCACTGTTTCCGGTGTCAGTTCAGATATTCTGAAGGAGATCAGTGATGTGAACGTGAACTGCCTGCTGACAGGGACCCTCAGCCAGCCAAACCCGGCATTCCAGATAGTGCTTCCTACATATAGCACAGTGAAGAATAATCCCACAGTGGACAGCAAGCTGAAATCAATCAACCGGGATCCCCTTGAGGTGAGCAAACAATCCACCTATCTCATCGTTTTCAAAAGCTTTGCACCGCAATCCGCCATCGTGGCCAGTAACCTCAATACGGAACTCTTCAGCAATACGATCTCAGGAGTCATCAATAGTATCCTGGCCAACTCTGTACAGAACTTCTTCTATAAATTGTTCGGCTCCTCCGTGGATGTGAACTTCAACTACTCCAGAATGCTAACCGATATCAGCGGATCCGGATCTTCCGCTGAAAGTACAAGCACCAATTACAGAGAGAATGTAAGCCTGCAATTCATCAAATCCCTGATGAACGATAAACTCATCATCACCTTCGGAAGTGACTTCAATTTTTCAACGAATTCACGTATGGTCAGCGGCTCACAAAGTTTCCTTTTCCTACCCGATGTGAACGTGGAATACAAGATCACACCAGATGGAAAATTCAGGACATCCTTCTTCTTCAGGAGCAGCTTCGATGCACTGTCCACCTCCGGACGCCGCGACCGGACGGGTGGAAATATCTCTTACCGGACTGAATTCGACAGGCTTTTCGGAAAACAAAAATGACAAGTATACTTTCCTGATTCCGGCCCGGATGATACAAAAACGGCTGGTCGTCCCGGCATCCGGGCGATTGAGCTCAATTCAGATCATGCCCCATCTTGTCACGCTTCGTTTCAAGATAACGAAGATTATGGGGATTGGGTTTGATACGGATAGGGATGGAATCCACTATCTCCAAACCATATCCTTTAAGGCCGGCCCTTTTACTGGGATTGTTGCTGATGAGCCTTATCTTCGACACATTGAGTTGACGGAGGATCTGCGCACCCAAGCCATAGTCTCGCTTATCCATTGGGAAACCAAGATGCAGATTTGCTTCCACCGTATCCATACCCTGCTCCTGCAGCTTATACGCCTTTAACTTGTTGACAAGGCCGATTCCTCTTCCCTCCTGATTCATATACAAAACGATCCCCTTACCTTCCTGCTGTACCATTTCCATGGCACAGTGGAGCTGTTCCCCGCAATCGCAACGAAGGGATCCAAGTATGTCGCCGGTGAAGCAGGAAGAGTGAACCCTTACCAATATGGGCTCATCCTTTTCCCATGTTCCCTTCACCAATGCTAAATGCTCCAATCCGTTCGGATTATTGCGTTCCCGGAATACCATGAGTTTGAACTCTCCATGTTTCGTGGGCATGTCCACCGAGACCACTTCTTCGATCAGGGAGTCTGACTGCAAACGATATTCTATGAGGTCCTTGATGGAAACGATCTTCATCCCGAACTGCAGTGCTAAAACCTCCAGGTCAGGAAGCCGTGCCATGCTGCCATCCTCGTTCATGATCTCCACCAACACACCTGCCGGCTCAAAACCAGCCAACCGTGCGAGATCGGTCGTCGCTTCGGTATGACCTGAACGGCGAAGTACACCTCCCCTTTTCGAGCGGAGCGGGAATATATGCCCCGGCCGGCCAAGATCTGCTGGCCTTGTGGCCGGGTCAATGAGCGCCTGCACCGTCTTTGACCTGTCATGCGCGGATATCCCGGATGTACACCCGTTACCGAGTAGATCCACCGAAACCGTGAACGCAGTTTCATGCAATGCCGTATTGTTATTCACCATCAACTCCAGCCCCAGCTCATCGCATCTGTCTTCTGGCAGGGCAGCACATATCAATCCACGCCCGTGTTTGCTCATGAAATTGATCACTTCAGGCGTCACATTGCGCGCCGCTGCGATGAAGTCGCCCTCGTTCTCCCGGTCCTCATCATCGACAACAATCACCATTTTACCATTCTTGATATCCTCAATGGCGCTTTGTATAGAATCCAACATCAAATAATATTTATGCAAAGTTACCCCTTACGATAAAGAAAAAGAGCAGGACATCCGCCCTGCTCCTTCCAAAGATTACTATATGACTTCGACTCAGAACGTATACCGGAGTGTGAACTGTCCCCTCCAACGAGTGGAGAGATAATTACTGCCCCGTATGTCAAGAATATCCGCTGCTGTCGTATTGCTCATGTTCCTGTATGTGAACCTCGGCGTGAGTGTATTGTTCGCTGTGTTGACACGATAACCCTCCATGCTGACAAGAGTGAACGCATCCACACCTGGTGTCACGAATACACGACCCCAGCTCCTGTTGAGGAAGTTTGTGAAGTTGAACATGTCGAAAATCACAGAGAACTTGTGTGAATACTTACCACGGCCAAGCGAGAAATCTTGTTGAACCCGCAGATCAACTACATGGCTCCATGGAAGAACCGCACCATTACGATCAGCGAATGTACCGCGACGCTTACTGAGATATTTGTCATTATTGATGTATGCATCCAGCTTTTCCCACTGCTGAGCAACTGAGTAGGTCACCCCTCCACTGGTATAAGCCTCAGCAAACCGGCTCCAATCAGCCAGATCCGTAGGAACATACATAAGATCAGTGGACTCATTCACGGAGCCATTCTGGTCATAGATCATGCTCCTGTTGTAAACATAAGAGTATGGCGTACCAGACTGTCCGTTGTAGAACATCGTCACGGTCGTACCAAGGCGCTTACCCAGATAGTTGATCTTCTTTGACACATACGCATTCACCCTATGCATCTGAGCGAAATCAGAACGGCTGCGGGTAATGTTGTTACGACCATTCTTGGTCTCCACAAATCTCCACTGAGAGTTGTTCTGAGAACTCGTACCATCAAACAAAGTGTAGGAATCTCCCCAGCCATACATGGCGTTGAAGTTCCAGCCGGTATTGGTACTCTTGTCGATCGACAGTGTGTAGTTGTAGGAGAAGCCTTTCTTACCCTCGCCATTGGCGATGATGAATATTCCTGTGGAATATGGATTCTGAATACCCGCAGTGTTGGGATCGAAATCAAAGCGCGAATAACTGCCAACGGAAGTGCCATTGATCGGAACATATACATCCTGTCCAAGTGCATTCTTCGACTTCGGATTGGAGAATACATTATAATAAACCACCTCATTCAGGTGTGATTGGAACAAAAAGTCACTGGATACCTTCCAGCCCTTTCCGAAACTCTTATCGAAACCAAGTGAAGCCTTCATCACTTTTGGCAACTTCAGGTCTTTTGCCATCAGATCGATCTGACCGGAAGGCGTAGCCACAGTCACTCCGAGGTCGGAAGGTTGGTATTGGTTGAATGGATCAGGACGGAAATTGATATTTGGATTGTTCACGTTAATACCACCGATGTTCACACCGGTGTTGTTGAATGAACCGCCAGGCCAAACAAGCGGAAGGCGACCGGTGAATACACCCACACCACCACGGATCTTCAAACCGGCTTCAGGCTCGAATGTGAAACCTACACGGGGAGAGAAATGCAGTTGCGCATCAGGCTGTTGACCAGAACGGGCACCTTTCATATCCCAAAAGTTAGAGATAAAGGGCAGCGCGGTATTGTTGAAATAATTGTCGACGTTGGGGGTTGTAAGGAAATCGAAATAATCCAAACGGACACCAAAGTTCAATTCGAAATTGTCAGAAACCTGCCATTGATCACCTGCGAATATGGCAGCCCTCACGCTGTTGAATTTTGCAGCCGCTTCACTTCCGTCACCTGTGACTTTGTCCACCAGAGAAAAAGAACGGGTGTAGTTAAATGGTCGGAGATCCTGCAACCAATGATTCGCAAAGTTGTACGTGTACGTACCATAGTTGTCACGCACGAAAAGATTCAAAGACTTGCTGTATTCTGCATCCACACCGAATTTGATCTGGTGGTTGCCCGTTACATAACGGAACTCATCAAATATGGCAAGATTGTTCTGCTGGAGCAAATTACCGGTAGAAAAATTCTCCGTTCCGAAAACATAGCTTGTGCCGTTCAAGGAGTTCAGCGTCACACGGGGGAAATCCTTACCCAACGGATCGCGATCATCCTCCACATTCGTGAAAGTCAGCAAAAGTTTATTGGAAAGCTTATTCGTAAAACGGCTGGTGAGCTCTCCCGAAGCAGAATGTGATGTACTAGGAAACAGATAACCGCCGTTGAAGAAACGAATCTGTGTAGTGGTTCCGGCTGACGTCAAGGAACGCTCAGAATTGGTATAGCGATAAGACAGATTCAACCTGTGCTTCTCGTTGATGTTCCAAGTCAGCTTCGCGGCGAGCTTGTCGCTATTCAAAAGATCCGGTACATCCGTGTAGCTTCCTGGATCGTAGCCCAGCGTCTTCAGCTTTGCCACGATCAAACCGACAGTATCCTGCATAGCCGCGGGGCCAGGGGGATTCCGGAATGCAGACGCTGTGAAAGGCTGAGGACGCTCATCACGCTGAAACTCCGCACTGACGAAATAAAACAGTTTGTTCTTAATAATGGGACCACCGACCGTCACGCCAAAAGTATTAGCCTGGAAGTCAGGAAGTTTAATGGCTGCAGACTTCTCCCCGATGGGCGTCTTGCCTACGAAACCCTGATTCCTGTTTATCCAATATGCCGAACCCTTCATCGTGTTCGTACCGCTTTTGGTGATGGCGTTGACAGAACCGCCCGTGAAGTTTCCAAGGGAAACGTCATAAGGAGAAACACCTACCTGGAATGACTCGATGGCATCAATACTGATCGGGGATGAACCCGTCTGGCCACCATTGGTACCGGTCTCTGAAAGACCGAAAACATCATTGTTCACCGCACCATCAAACATGATCTGGTTGTACCGGTTATTCTGACCAGCAATGGAGATACCACCACCAAATGTGGTTTTTGCCTGAGGCGTCAGACGGATGAAGTCCGTCAAGTTCCGGCCTACCGTAGGCATATTCTGCATCCGCTCCGCGGAAATGTTGGTCCCAACTCCTCCGCTGACGAATTGCTTCGAACGCGCTGCCGTTACGACTACTTCCTTCAGTTCCTGAGAACTACTTGACATGGCAAAATCCTCCCGACCGGTCTCTCCCAGGTCAAGATACACTTCAGTACGTGTCTGAGTGGTATAACCAAGATATGTGACCACAACAGTGTAAGGACCGCCTGGCTGCAGGTTGGAAACGACAAAACGTCCGTTCGCAGCGGTCGAGGCAGTAACAGTGGTTCCCGTCGGCACATGCGTGATCTTCACGGATGCACCCTGAAGGATCTCACCCGTAGCAGACTTTACAATACCGCTCATGGAACTCGTCGTGACCTGCGCAGCAGCCGAAAAGGCTACGAACAGCGTCGCAATGAATAAAGTGACGTACTTGATCATACGCATAAATAGTAGTTTTTGATTGGGCAAAAGTATCATCTAATCAATTAATTAAAGGCATGTATCTATTAACAAAAAATTAAGAATTAAGGCATACAAAAAAAACACAAAATATTAAGAATATATCTACCAAAAAAGATGAATAATAAAACATATCGCAAAAAAAATGGAATAATTTTCATTTTTACATAAATCCGGGAAAGCCCACATTTTAGTTTTGCACACCCTCCCATTCATGCAGCGTTTTACGAAAAACCCATACAAAAGCATTTCCGAGTCAAATTCCGGGATGTCTTTTCCGGCCAGACATCAACGACCCTGGATTTGATCATATATCTTCGCCAGGTACCAGGTTCTTACTAAAGAATGACCACCATGGATATTGAAATCAGAAAAGCCGTCAAGGAGGATTGCCAGAGGCTGCTGGAACTCATACAAGAACTGGCAAAATATGAACGGGCTCCTGGGGAAGTGACCGTCTCGCTCTCCCATTTTGTAGAGAGCGGTTTCGGGGAAAACCCTGTATGGTGGGCATTGGTGGCTGACTCCAAAGGACCAGACGGGGATCCATTCATTGCTGGCTTCGCCCTCTATTATATCCGTTACAGCACTTGGAAAGGGCAAACGATGTACCTCGAAGACATCATCGTCACTGAATCAATGAGGGGAAAAGGCATCGGCAAAATGCTATTTGAAAAGCTCAGGGTAGAAGCCGGAGAAAAAGGTTTCCGAAGGATCACCTGGCAGGTGTTGGATTGGAATGAACCCGCCATTCGATTCTATAAAAATCTCAACGCATCATTTGACCCTGAATGGTTGAACTGTACCATTGATGTGAGATCATGATGATTCCATGCAAAAGATCTGTGAACGCATCATTCTACCCCGTCCACCGCTACACCTTTCTGGATCTTGGAAATCAACCCCTGTAATACCTTACCGGGTCCTACTTCAGTGAATTGCTCTGCACCATCAGAAATCATGGATAAGACGCTCTGCGTCCAGCGCACAGGTCCCGTAAGCTGATCCACCAGATTTTGGCGAATTTCATCGGGGTCAGTAACCCCTTTTGCCACCACATTCTGGTAAACCGGACAAACTCCGCGGTGGAAATCAGTCTGTTGGATGGCCAACGCGAGTTCATCCTTGGCAGGTGCCATCAGTGGGGAATGGAAAGCACCTCCTACCGGTAATACCAATGCTCGCCTGGCTCCGGCCGTCTTCATGCGCTCACATGCGATTTCAATGCCTTTGATCGTGCCACTTATGACAAGCTGGCCAGGGCAATTGTAATTGGCGGGAACGACAACCTCTCCGGTCTCATCCTGTATCGACCGACAGATGGCCTCCGCGGTGTCGTCCTCAAGGCCAAGCACGGCAGCCATCGTGGATGGTACAGAGAGGCAAGCTTTCTGCATCGCTTTAGCACGAATGCTGACCAATCGCAAAGCATCCTCGAAACTCAGGGTGGAATTGACCGATAAAGCAGAGAATTCTCCGAGGGAATGGCCCGCCACCATGTGTGGAGTAGGATTCTCGATACACTTGAAAGCAATGACGGAATGCAGGAAAATGGCAGGCTGTGTCACATCCGTCTGCCTCAGATCCTCTTCGGTACCATGGAACATCAGATCAGAGATCCTGAAACCCAATATCTCGTTCGCCTGGTCGAAAATCCGCTTAGCGAATGCATTGTTATCGTAATGTGTCTTACCCATACCCGGGTATTGAGAGCCTTGCCCTGGAAATACATAGGCATGAATCATATAGGGAGATTGTAACACAAATGTAAGAAAAAAGGGCATAGGCTTTTAAGATGCGACTCATCGCAAACGCAGGATGACCCAACCCCATTGGACGGACAGTATGGGAATTCGCCAATCCCTTACCCACTATGCAAAGTCAATCAATGCAACTTGGACCCGATCAAACGGATGAACTCACTTCTCGACTCATTCCTTTCGAATTCTCCCCAGAACGCGGATGTTGTGGTGACGGAATTCTGCTTTTGCACCCCTCGCATCATCATGCAAAGATGAGAGGCCTCAATGACGACCGCCACACCGATGGGGTCAAGCGTCTCTTTGATCACGTTGAGGATCTGCGAGGTCAGGCGTTCCTGCACCTGGAGCCGGCGACTGTAAACATCCACCACGCGGGCGATCTTGCTCAAACCGGTGATCCAACCATTGGGAATATAGGCTATATGCGCTTTCCCGAAGAAAGGAAGCATATGATGCTCACACATACTATACAACTCAATATCCTTCACGATGATCATCTCACTGACTTCTTCATGGAACTTGGCTGAATTCAAAATGGCTTTCGCATCCAGATGATACCCCTGCGTGAGGAACTGCATCGCCTTGGCCACCCGCTCCGGTGTCTTCAACAATCCCTCCCGCTGCGAATCCTCACCCAGCAGATCGATCGATTGTCGGTAATTCTCTATCAGCTTCGAAGTGATATGGTCATCGTATTGCTCAACACGCTTGTACGCCATTTTTTGATTTTATGTTGATGATTGCTTTTCCTGAGGTCATGCGGGATACTCCACGTAATTACGCGGCGTCTCATACAAAATGACCTTGATCTCAAGTTTTTCGTCTATGCATGTCCGTAAAATATCATGTATGACGATCGCGATATTCTCCGCCGTGGGATTCATGTCCCGGAACTCAGGCATGTCGAGATTCAGGTTCCTGTGGTCGAAACGATCCGTCACGTGCTCCCGGATGAGGTCTGACAAAACCTTCATGTCGATCACATAGCCGGTTGCCGGGTCCGTCTCACCCGTGACCTTTACGATCAATTCATAGTTATGCCCATGGTAATTCGGCAGATTGCACTTACCGAAGACCTCACTGTTTCGACTGTCGTCCCAGTCCGGGTTATGCAACCGGTGTGCAGCATTGAAATGTTCTTTCCGAAAGACTGATACCCTTTTCCCCATGGATATTTGTATGTGGTTGACCCCGCGAACAAAGACGATTAATTAATGTACTTGAAAACACCGATATGCTGAAGTATATAAACAAGAAGATTGTGAAATGGTTGAGCATCCATCCATCATTCACCGAAATACTCGACATATATTCTTGGTGTCTCGACCAAACGAAGACAGTGGAGTTTCACACCTTCCGGCATATGGGGCTCCAACTGCTGCCAGATGCCGGTCACGAGGATCTCAATGGAACACATCTTCCCCTGCATGAAATCAACATCCATATTTAGGTTCCGGTGGTCAAGCTTATCGATGACATGACGATTTACGATCGCCCCCAGCTTTTTCACATCGAATATGAATCCGGTATCGGGATCGGGAATGCCCTTGACCGTGACATACAACTCGAAATTATGCCCATGCCAGTGCTCATTGGCGCATCGCCCAAACACCTCTTCGTTCTTCTCCCGGCTCCAGCTGGGATTATAAAGCTTGTGTGCGGCATTGAAGTGTTCGACTCTTGTGAGGTAGATCATCGCGTGTTTAACACGTTTGGAATGTACAAAGTTACGTCAGGATACATAAATATCTTAAAGATGATGCTCCCCTGACAGGAAAAAACCGGAATTTCGTCATATGAAGATCGGCATAGTGGCTGCCACAAGCGGGGAAATGGAACCCATCCGCAAATACCTGGCGGAACGCATATACCTCAAACATCATCAGTTCCGGCTATGGATCTCCGGAGTGGGCATGATGCATTCCACTTATTCCCTGCTGAAACATCTTTCACTCGAAAAACCCGACCTCGCCATACAGGTGGGCATCGCCGGAGGGTTCAACCCTTTGCGTCACCCGATAGGCTCAGCAGTGGCCGTTCATGAAGAATTCCTGGGTGATACCGGCGTTTTCGAAAGCGAGGGACAATGGAAGGATCTCTTCGATCTGGGTCTTGGACACCCG
>JBIKIB010000137.1:0-8460 GCA_044361845.1 Chitinophagaceae bacterium
CGGCCCCGACTGGCGATCTTCGTCAAATATGAACACTGGTACCACTACCTGAAGGTCCTTGAAGAGAAAGGGGTAACATCGTTGCTCATTTCCGCGATCTTCAGAAAGGGACAACCTTTTTTTGCTCCATACGGAGGTTTTTGGCGAAAAATGCTGGGTACATACAAAGCCATTTTCGTTCAGGATGAAGACTCCTTGCGACTGCTGGCAGGGATCGGACTCAGCAAGTACAGCCATATGGCCGGGGACACCCGATTCGACAGGGTACTTACCGTTGCGGAAGACAGCGAAAAGATCCCCGCGCTCGAACAATTGACCACAGGGAAAAAAGTGGTTGTCGCGGGAAGTACCTGGCCAGCTGATGAACAGTTGCTCGCAGCCTATGCCGAAAACCACAAAGACACCATCCTCATCATCGCTCCGCATGAGATCCATGAGGCACACCTGGCTTCGCTGGAAGATCTGTTCAGCATGTCGATCCGGTTTTCGAAGCTCAGGGTGATGCCTGAAGCATCCCGACCAGATACAATATCACAGACCGACCATCAGGTCGTCATCATCGACAATATTGGACTGCTCTCCAAACTGTACCGTTATGCCGGGGTAGCCTACATCGGAGGCGGCTTCAATAAAAGCGGCATACATAACATCCTCGAAGCGGCCGTCTACGGCGTTCCTGTCGTATTTGGCCCCACACATCACAAGTCAAGGGAAGCCCTCGATCTGTTGGGCTCGGGCGGAGCTTTCACGATCAGCGACGCAACAGGATTGTCCAATGTCCTTGACAGATTGTTCTCCGAACCGAAAGTCCTTCATGCCAAAGGGCTGGCCAATAAGGAGTATGTCCACCGCGAATCCGGCGCCACCGGCAGGATCCTGTCGTTCATTCAGGAGAACCGCCTGCTGACCAGTTGAGTGAACTGACGCACGATCTTGTCGTCCCTGTTCCACCCGGATTTCAGCAGCAGCTCCCGCTCCATCCAGAACTTAGCCTCCGCCAGACTTGTGAAATCATTGAGCGTCTTGAGGGTTCGGTCGAAAACCGACTGGTCACCCTTGAAAAGCTCATTGATGTAAAGATACCGGTCGTTGATACCAATGGCTTTCCGGAGGTCTTTCACCGGCTCGTGGTGAAGCCTTTCACCCAGCTCCGCACCGTCATTCTTCAATGCATCGTTCAGGGATGTCCCTTCAGTTCCCATGGCTTGATTAACCTCGCGCAAAGCATCCCGTTCTAGGATTTGCATAGGCTCCGGCTGCAGTGCGGGCCTCTCTAGTGAAGGCTCCTCAGGCAAATGCAGTTCCGGCGAAGGACGGGCGTGCAGGGATAATTCTGACCGGAATTCCGCCGCTTCCCGGATGGATAGCATTTCCTCTTCCATCTCCTGATCATCCACTTCCAGTACAGCAACAACCCTATCCTTTGCGTCATGAGGGGGGCGTGCGGCGGACAACGGCTGTTGAAACACCCCCATGCCATGAACGATCACAGATACCTTGCTCCCCGGTAAATCCGATTGGAGGCCCTTGGGCATACCCGCGATCTCACCATACAACAATTGTAAGGTCACCAGAAGCTGGTCACGGCCGGCTCCAGATGCCATCTGATACCTGAGTTTTTCGATCAATTGCTCCGCTCTTTCCATCGTAAATTGGTACTTTTGCGCTTGATTCACATTTGGACCTTTTGCCATCCAAAACTACAACTGTTCAATAGAAATTTCCAACATGTTCATAGAGCCTAATATCCGCGACGGTTCAGGAGGATGGGTTGAGGTCATCTGCGGTTCGATGTTCTCCGGGAAAACGGAGGAACTGATCAGGAGGCTCAAACGGGTCCGTATCGCCAACCTGAAAGCCATCATCTTCAAACCGGTCCTAGATACCCGATACCACGCTGAAAAATCTGCAGAATCAATGCCCATCAGCCATAGCGCACAGATACTTCCCCTTTCGGAAGGTATGGACGTCGTGGGCATCGATGAAGCCCAGTTTTTCGATCATGAGATCATAGACGTCTGCGAAACGCTTGCAAATAAAGGAATACGCGTCATTGTGGCTGGCCTGGACATGGACTTTTCCGGCAAGCCCTTCGGTCCGATGCCCCAGCTGCTCTCGATCGCTGATTTCGTAACCAAACTTCATGCCATTTGCATGCAGTGTGGCGCGATTGCACACTATTCTTACCGCAAGTCAAAGGACGAACAACAACTTATGATCGGAGAAAAAGATCATTACGAACCCCGGTGCCGGCGATGCTTCACGAAAGCACGCTGACAGATCACGGATAAACCCATCAATATTGCGGCTCCACTCGATCATAAGCCTTTTCAGAAAAGACCTCCTGCTGGAACTAAGGCAACAATATGCCTTTTATGGTGTCATGCTCTATGTGGCATCCACCGTATTTGTGCTGTACCTGGCGATCGAGCAGCCCGAAGCGGAGATATGGAACGCCCTCTTCTGGGTGATGCAACTGTTTGTTTGCATCAATGCCGTGGCCAAGAGCTTCCTCCAGGAGTCGAGCGGACGCATGCTCTATTTCCATACCATCGCCAGCCCGGCGGAGTTTGTGGTCGCCAAACTACTCTACAACCTGCTGCTCATGGCACTGATGAATGTGCTTACCCTCGGGCTGTTCATGGCGTTCATGGGCGACCCCACCTATGATCTGCTGACATTCGTCGGCATCAGTTTTCTGGGTGCGATGGGCCTCAGCCTCGTATTCACAATGTTGGCAGCCATTGCTTCCAAGGCCATGCAACAGGCTTCCCTGATGGCCATCCTCGGCTTCCCGGTCATCCTGCCACAACTCCTGCTGCTGATGCGACTGTCAAAGACAGCCTTTGCTGAAACGTTTACCGATGGGATTTCCCTGCAGGTCGTACTCCTCCTACTGGCCCTGGACCTCTCCGTGGCCATCCTCTCGGTCATTTTATTCCCTTTCCTATGGAAAGATTGACACTAACGGGCTACCTTTACCCCCGCAACAGACCCTGTGACGGAACCCGGCATATTCTGTAACAATTGACCCCAAAAACCTGTTATACACGGTAAAACCGGCTCTTGAACATGCGCAAAACCTGGTGGAAGATTCTCTGTGTCTGTCTTTTAGTCTATGCCGTCGTCGGTGGACTCCTGCTGCCGGTACCTGAAATCAGGCAGCTACAGGAAACCATCCGGAACCTTTACTATCATGTGTGCATGTGGTTCGCCATGATGATCCTCTTCACAACCTCTGTCGTATACAGCATCCGGCACCTGCGCACACTCGATATGCGCTACGACATATACGCCAGGGAATTCGCAGCCGTCGGACTGACACTGGGGTTGCTGGGATATGCCACCGGCGCCATCTGGGCCGCTTATACCTGGGCCGACCCGAACAGTCCGGCCTATGCCTCTTTCGGATCCATTGTCAGAGAACCAAAACTCATCGGTGCGGCCATGGCGATCCTGGTCTATTTCGCATATTTTGTCCTGCGTGATTCGATCAGTGACATCGACAAAAAAGCAAGGGTCAGTGCGGTGTATAATATTTTCGCCTATGCGATGCTTTTCCCTTCCATTTGGATCATTCCCCGGCTGCTGCCAAGCCTGCATCCCGGTCAGGAAGGCAACCCCGCACTGAATTTCAATGATATCGATGCGAGGATGAGGATGGTGTTCTACCCCGCTGTCATCGGATGGACACTCCTGGGGGTCTGGATCACCTCGCTCCGCATAAGAATATCCCTGATCAAAGAAAAAAACTGGCTCAATGGATAAACTTCAATGCCTCCTCATCTTCGCTGCCACCCTGCTATTTTCAGGTCTTCCCGCTTTCAGCCAGACATCTCCCCAGCCCGTAGAGATGGCAGATGCCATGCGTGCTGACGGGAAAATATACGTCGTGGTGGCGGTCATCCTGACCATACTTGCCGGACTGATCTTATACGTCATAAGCATAGACCGGAAGATCGGCAAGCTCGAAAAATGACCCCCAACTTCCTCATATTGCTTCCATATTGAAAATCTCAACTTAACCCCACGATTATGGCCGGAGAATACAGTTTTTTTGATGCCGTCTGCAAGAGCTTCGACAAGGCGGCGAAATTCACAGATTTCGACTCAGGGACACTGGAACAGATCAAGCAGTGCAATTCTGTACTGCGCATGAACTTCCCTGTGAAGATCGGTGACAAGATCGAAGTCATCAAAGCCTATCGCGTGCAACACTCGCAGCACAAGCTGCCCTGTAAAGGTGGCATTCGTTTCAGCGATATGGTCAACCTCGACGAAGTCATGGCACTGGCGGCACTGATGACCTACAAATGCGCGATCGTGAACGTACCCTTCGGCGGTGCAAAAGGCGGAATCGCCATCAACCCAAGGAACTATTCCGCCTATGACCTCGAAAAGATCACCCGTCGTTATACGACCGAGCTGGTAAAAAAGAAATTCATCGGCCCCGGAGAAGATGTACCGGCACCCGACTACGGAACCGGCGAAAGAGAGATGTCATGGATACTAGACACCTTCATGGCCATGAACCCCGGCGAAGTGGATGCCCTGGCATGCGTCACCGGAAAACCCATCACACAAGGTGGCGTCAGAGGCCGAAAAGAAGCAACCGGGCTCGGGGTCTTCTATGGCATACGTGAAGTATGCAACATGACGGAGATCATGAAAAAAATCGGACTATCCACCGGGATCGAAGGTAAAAAAGTGGTGGTGCAGGGTCTCGGTAATGTGGGATACCACTCCGCCAAGTTCTTCCAGCAAGCCGATGCACTCATCGTCGGACTGGCAGAATACGAAGGTGCTATTTCCTGCGAACAGGGCCTCGACGTGGATGCCGTTGTCAAACACCGGAAAGAAACCGGATCGATCCTGAACTTCCCAGGCGCCACCAATATCATCAACAGTTCTGAAGCACTGGAGCTTGAATGCGATATCCTCATTCCGGCGGCGCTGGAGAATGTGATCAACGGAGAGAATGCCCCACGGATAAAGGCAAGGATCATCGGCGAAGCAGCCAATGGTCCACTCACACCTGAGGCGGACGAGATATTCATCAAAAAAGGTATCCTGGTGATCCCAGATATGTACCTCAATGCAGGTGGTGTGACCGTGTCGTACTTTGAGTGGCTGAAGAACCTCAGCCATGTGCGCTATGGCCGGCTGGAAAAAAGATTCAACGAGAACCAGTCCTCCGGTATCGTGCAACAGATAGAAAACCTCACAGGCAAAAAGATCGAGGATTCTATAAGAAAGAAACTCATGCATGGGCCCGATGAAGTCGATCTCGTGTACAGCGGCCTTGAAGAGACCATGATCGGTGCGACCCGGGAGATCATCGAATGCTGGCAGGCGAATCCACAAATAGAGGATATGCGCACCGCATCCTTCGTCGTGGCCATCAACAAGGTCGGAACGATCTACTCCCAGCTGGGGATATTCCCATAATAAAACCAACAATGAGGGATCAAGGTATCGGGCAACGGACAAAAACGGCTCCTTTTTACCTTGATCCCCATCCTTCAAGCCCTGCTCCCGAATGAAAATCGCCTTCATCCTATTCAACGGCCTCACCTGGCTTGACATGGCGGGCGTCTATGACCCAGTCAGCCGGCTGAAGTCGCTTGATTACTTACCCGATCTGGAATGGGATTTCTGTGCCCTGACAGACACGACGGAAGATCCCGGGGGCCTAAGGATGCTGCCAACCCACACAGGAGGCAGCCTTGCAGGATATGATGCCATCATCGTGCCAGGCGGAAAGGGTGCACGAATGCTCATGCATGATCCTGTATTCATTGACTGGATCCGGACGGCAGGAGATGTGCCCTGGAAGATCTCCGTATGCACAGGCAGCCTTATCCTCGGATCGGCAGGTTTTCTCAAAGACAGAAAAGCGACCACCCATTTCGACGCCTACGATCTGCTCGCGCCCTTATGCAAATCCGTCGAACACCTCAGGATCGTCGAAGATGAAGATTGCATCACGGCTGGCGCCGTCGCATCATCGATCGACCTCGGACTTTATCTCTGCAGGAAATGGGCAGGCGGAGATGCGGATGTCATGATCCGGCACATGATGGCCTACAAGGGATGATCCCGGAAATCAGCTCGACACTTCATCAAACAATCCCCGGCTCATGGATATCCCGGCATGGATGACAGCCAGGACACGGATTCTCCCTCCAGCGAAACGGCATGGCAATGCCTGCCGTTGGTAATGACCAGGAATGTTGCGGGCACAGCCATATTGTAACGGATCACCTGCATGAGTGTATCCTCCGAGAGGCCGACTTCCATAGCCTTGCATTCGATCGTCATCCAGGGCTTATGGCTGCGGTCAAAGACCATAATATCGAATTTCTTTTTCAGTTCGCCCAGCGCGATCTCCTTTTCCACGGCGATCATCCCTTTCGGATAGCCCAGTGTGATGACCATCCAGCTGATGATATTCTGCCGGACCCATTCTTCAGGGGAAAGGCGGACCCATGCCCGGCGTATGCCGTCAAAGATTTCCGGATGCCCCTTTGGTCCGCTTCGGGTGCGGAAAGCAGGTGGTGGAAAATCAATCCTGATCATAGGTGCAAAGTAATCAGTATTTTTATCCGGCCGGCATAAATGGCGTATACTTACATATGATCAACAAGGATGAAATCGTAAGGAACTGGCTGCCGCGGTACACCGGGGAAAAACTTGAACATTTCGGTCAATACATCCTGCTCACCAACTTTTCCAATTACGTGAATCTTTTTGCCGAATGGAACGGCGTTGAAGTGATCGGAGAAGGAAAGCCGATGCAATGCGCCACATCGGATGGCATCACGATCATCAACTTCGGCATGGGTAGCCCGACAGCGGCAACCATTATGGATCTGCTCACAGCGATCTCGCCCAAAGCCGTACTTTTCCTCGGCAAATGCGGGGGCCTCAAGAAACGCAACAAACTCGGTGACCTGATCCTCCCCATCGCAGCCATCCGGGGTGAGGGAACATCCAATGACTACTTCCCGCCGGAAGTACCGGCACTACCTGCTTTCGCACTGCAGAAAGCCATCTCGACCACCATCCGGGAACACGAAGTGGATTACTGGACCGGAACGGTTTACACCACCAACCGAAGGGTATGGGAGCACGATGAGGAATTCAAGAATTACCTTCAGAAGATAAGGGCCTACGCCATCGATATGGAAACCGCAACAGTGTTCTCTGTGGGCTTCTTCAACAAGATCCCCACCGGGGCACTCCTGCTTGTAAGCGACCAACCCATGACACCCGAAGGCGTCAAAACCGAAGAAAGCGACCGAAAAGTGACGGGGGATTATGTAAAGACGCATCTGAAGATCGGCATCGAATCGCTCAAGCAACTGATCAATGACGGGCTCACTGTCAGACACCTCAGATTCTAATTACCCTCATGGAACCTTTGTTGCAGGTTGAACACCTCTCCGTAAGCTTTTCCGCGGAACAGGGACGAATGCAGGCCCTGAAGGACATCTCCTTTCAAGTCATGCAGGGCGAGGTCCTCGCGATCGTGGGGGAGTCCGGTTCCGGCAAATCCGTGACCGCACTGTCAGTCCTGGGCCTGCTACCTTCTCCGTCCGCGAAACTTGATGGTGGACAGATCTTTTTTTCCCCTGGCGGTGCATTTCCGACAGACCTTGCCGGACTCGACCGGAAGCGTATATCCGCCATTCGCGGAAAACACATCTCCATGATCTTCCAGGAACCGATGACCTCGCTGAACCCGGTCATGACCTGCGGGGAGCAGGTGGCGGAGGCCATTCGTTGCCATGAAGGCTGCACTGCAAAAGAAGCAAAGCAGAAAACCATCAGGCTTTTTGACAGGGTCAGGCTGCCATCCCCGGCATCCATCTACGGGCGGTTTCCGCATCAGATGAGTGGCGGACAGAAACAGCGGGTCATGATCGCCATAGCCATGAGCTGCAGACCTGACCTGCTGATAGCCGACGAACCCACCACCGCCCTCGACGTGACCGTACAAAAAGCCATCCTCGAACTGATCCGGAGCTTGCAAAAAGAGGATCGTATGGGCGTCATGTTCATCACGCACGATCTGGGCATCGTGTCAGAAATCGCTGACAGGGTCCTGGTCATGTATAAAGGTCGCATCGTGGAAACAGGCCCCGTGCATGAAGTCCTCACAAACCCTCAGCACCCCTACACCCGCGCACTGCTCGCCTGCAGGCCTGGACTGCAACCCAAAGGCACCAGACTGCCCGTCGTCAGCGACTTCATCAGGGAAGATGGACAACCCTCGGTAACCCCATCAAGGGTTGACATCAAGACGGGTAAAACAACAACCCGGGCATTGCCCGAAACATCTCCGGCCATCATGGAAGTGCAAAACCTTCGCGTATGGTTCCCGGGAGGGAGGGGAAAGGACATGGTAAAAGCGGTGGATGATGTCAGCTTTTCCATTCAGGAAGGCGAAACACTCGG
>JBIKIB010000138.1:0-8454 GCA_044361845.1 Chitinophagaceae bacterium
GGTATACCTGCCCGGGGATGCCTTGTGTCCACTATAACTATTCTCCATGTAGACACCCGGCACGCCAGGAACCGATGCATGGCGCATATTCCAGACGAAGCGATTCAATCCCCTACCCCGCGAAAGCCTTGGCTCAGACTGTGGGCCACCGTCATACTCACGAAAGAGACTATCAGACTTTGAGGATAGACTGCGGATGAGATTTCCGGAAGCATCACGGATCTCCATCCTGAGGTGTTGATCATCCCGCATGGCAGGAAGCTGGTAGTACACGACAATGCCGTTGGCAGGATTCACACCGCGGTATGGATCGCTGCCGGTGAATGCGCGATCGGATCCGTTGAGTTCACTGGAGCCATTGGCGATGTATGCATCTTTGGGCTTGTAGATGAAGAAGGAATCCGTGGCCTTCCCGAATTGGCGCAGCAGGCCCAGGTCGTCAAGGATCCAGAATGACCGGCCCGACGTGGCAGCGATCAGATCTCCCTTGTGCACCCGCAGATCGGTGATGGGTGTGATGGGCAGGTTGAGTTGGAATGGAGCCCAGTCAGCACCCCCATTGTAAGATATATACAGGCCCAGTTCCGTACCCGCGAAGAGTAGGTCTTTCCTTTGCTCATCTTCCCTCACCACACGGGTGAATGCATTGGCAGGGATGCCGTTGTTGATCTTCGTCCATGTCCTGCCATGATCGGTCGTCTTGAACAACCCGGGTGTGTGGTCATTGAACTTATAGCGTGTGGTCGCGATATAGGCCGTTCCCTTGTCATGGGGTGACACTTCGATGGCATTGATGAGGCACTCCGACAGGCCGGCAGGCGTCACATTCTTCCATGTACTGCCCCCGTCCATTGTGAGGTGCACCAATCCGTCGTCACTGCCGGTCCATAGCACCCCTTTCTCATGCGGGGATTCGATGACATAACTCAATGTCCCGTAATTCTCTGCCCCCACGGCTTCGTTGGTGTATGGCACACCGGGCCGGCCCTGCTTATCCTTTTCATTTCGTGTCAGGTCGGGGGATGCTTCGGTCCAGGTCCTGCCAAGGTCTCGCGTCCGGAGCAATAGCTGAGAACCGTGATAGTAGGTGTTCGGTTCGTGCTTCGACCAGATGATGGGTGCGTTCCAGTTGAATCTGTACTTCATGTCGCGCGCATCCTTACCGAGATACTGGATGGGTGCCGCCATGATGTTCGTGGATGCATTTGCCCTGGTATCCAGCACCTCGATGGTACCCTGGTAGCTTCCGCCAAGCACATGGAAAGGCGAGTCAGGATTGAAAGCCAGGAAGGCACTCTCCCCACCGGCGGAAGCAGACCAGCTGGCAGGGGTGATCCCACTGCTGCCAAACTCACGATGCGCTATGGATAGGGATGAATTATCCTGCTGCCCTGCATATATCCGGTAAGGGAATTGGTTGTCCACATTGATACGATACAACTGCGACGTGGGCATATTGCTCTGCACACTCCAGGTCTTGCCCCCATTGACCGAGATGACGGCACCCCCATCATCCGCCAGGATCATATTCTTCGGATCCTTTGGGTTGATCCACAGGTCGTGGTGATCACCATGACGGGTGTCGAGATCTGTCCAGGTACGACCTCCGTCGGTGGACTTCAATGCCGGTGCGCTGAGCACATACAGCAGGTCTTCATTCTTGGGGTCAGTGAACAGCTCGATATAATACCATGCCCGCTGCACCAAACGATGGTCGTTGGTGACTTGCGACCAGCTTTTTCCGGCGTCTTCCGAAAGGAAAAGTCCACCTGCTTCTTTCTCGGAATCACTTTCTATGAGCGCATATACTTTTTCAGGATTCGATCGGCAAACGGAAATCGCCATCTTGCCCATCTCCGTGGGAAGACCGTCCTTCAGCTGTTGCCAGCTTTCGCCACCATCGACAGATTTGTACAGTCCGCTGCCCGGTCCTCCGCTGATGACCTTCCACGGCTGACGGCCATGCTCCCACATGGCCGCATATAAGATCCTGGGATTCGTCATATCCATGGAGATCTCCGCAGGCCCGGTCTTGTCATCGACATACAACACCTTCTTCCAACTGACGCCGCCATCGGTTGTCTTGAAGATGCCCCGCTGGTCTGATTTTCCATAAAGCGAACCCTGTGCCGCTACGTAGACGGTGTTCGGATCAGCCGGGTGTATGATGACACGAGAGATGTGCTGGGTGAGTTCGAGTCCTACCCGCTTCCACGACTTACCCGCATCCACCGACTTGTACACGCCATCTCCGTGATGGGTCATCACGCCGCGGGGTGCATGCTCCCCCATACCTACATAGACCACATTCCGGTCGCTTTCCGCGACCGCGACGGCACCGACCGAACCGGTCTTGAAAAATCCGTCGGATACATTCCGCCAGGTGGTTCCCATATCATCCGTCTTCCAAAGACCCCCACCCGTCGTACCCATGTAATATGTGGTGATGTCTCCCGGCACACCGCATGCCGCGACGGAGCGCCCCCCGCGAAAAGGACCGATCGATCGCCACTTCAACGGGCCGAACACTTGATTGAGATCCGGGGAGACCGTCGCTTTTTTCGGTTGTGCGTAACCGGTAGCATGTATCAAGAAGCTGATGACGAAGAGGATGGTGGATCGTGACATGAACATTTGATTGCGGATGATGGGATCGGTCATTGAGCCTTGAAGATAATAAAACGTTCATTATGCCTGAAAGATCTCAAAGGCCAAGACCATGATTTTTTGCCGTGGTGATCGCTTTGTCGTATCCGGCATCGGCGTGTCGGATCACGCCCATGCCCGGATCGTTGTGGAGGACTCTTTTGAGCCTTGCATCGGCCTCGGCGGTGCCATCCGCCACGATGACCATGCCGGCATGAATGCTATATCCCATGCCAACACCACCGTGGTGCAGACTCACCCAGCTGGCGCCGGCGGCCGTATTGACAAGTGCATTGAGGATCGGCCAGTCGGCTACTGCATCTGACCCGTCCAGCATGCCCTCCGTCTCCCGGTTGGGGGATGCCACAGACCCCGTATCCAGATGATCGCGGCCGATGACGATGGGGGCACTGACCTTTCCCGACCGGACCAACTCATTGAAAGCGAGTCCCGCTTCTTGTCGTTCTCCCTGCCCCAGCCAGCAGATCCGGGCCGGAAGCCCCTGGAATGCGATCTTCTCCTTCGCCATCTTCATCCAGCGGATGAGTCCCTTGTTGTTCGGGAACATCTGCATGATCAGCTCATCTGTCACCGCGATATCGGCAGGGTCACCGCTCAATGCCACCCAACGGAATGGTCCTTTCCCCTCGCAAAACAAAGGACGGATATAAGCGGGTACAAAACCGGGGAAATCAAAGCATCGGCCCGGCATGACTTCGCCCATGGATCCTGCTATGTGCTTGCCAGCCTTTGTTTCATATTCTTTCGCCCTGGCGCGGATATTGTTGCCATAATCGAAGGTGATGGCGCCCTTATCCATCAACTTAAGCATCAGCTGGACATGCCGGTACATGGATCGATAGGCCAGTGCGGTATATTGTTCAGGGTCCTTTTCGCGCAACACAAGTGCCGATTCGTGGCTGATCTCATGAGGCCAATAGCCGATCAGAGGGTCATGGGCCGACGTCTGGTCAGTGAGGGTATCCGGTATGACATTCCGTTCGAGCAACCTTTCAAGCAGATGCACGGCATTGCAACGGACACCGATGCTGAGCACTTCTCCATTTTGTTTCGCGGTCAAGGCCCTGTCGATCGCCTCATCGATATCCGTGTATTTCAGGTCGAGATAGTGTGTGTCAAGGCGCTTGTCGATCCTCCATTCTTCCACCTCCGCCACGAGTGCGACCCCTTCGTTCATGGTGATGGCGAGTGGCTGTGCACCGCCCATGCCACCCAGCCCGGCAGTGACGTTGATCGTGCCTTTAAGGCTCCCGAAACCGGCTTCTGAATGGGGCGAAGACGCTACAGGAAAATGCTTGTTGGCGACGGCGGCATAGGTCTCATAGGTTCCCTGCACGATACCCTGCGACCCGATATAGATCCATGAACCGGCAGTCATCTGGCCGTACATCATCAGCCCTTTCTTCTCCAGCTCGTCGAAATGCTCCCAGTTGGCCCAGTTGGGGACGAGCATTGAATTGCTGATGAGCACACGGGGCGCATCGGGATGGGTCTTCATGATGGCGACCGGTTTACCCGACTGTATCAAAAGCGACTCATCGTTTTCAAGGCTTTGAAGGGCAAGAATGATTTTTCCGAGAGCCTCCGGATTTCGTGCAGCCTTACCCCTGCCGCCATAGACGATAAGTTCCTCCGGCTTTTCCGCCACGGCGGGGTCGAGGTTATTCAATAACATGCGCAATGCGGCTTCCTGGATCCATCCTTTACAGCTGATCCCAGTGCCAACTGGTGTCTTTGGTATCATACCGGCTGAATTTATAATGTACAAAATAAGTCGTGTATGCCCCCACAGGGAGGATGCCGGCATCTGGTATGTGTTGCCGGTGATGCATCCTCAGAGGAACCCGGAAGGGGATTGTGCACTGATGAAAGACACTGCGGCCATCATATCTTCACGCAGGATCCTGTCTTCAGACACGAAAGTGACTTTCTCCCGAAAGGCTGAGCAAATCCGCTCCAATGCCGGTGAACTTTTCAAAGGTCTCCTGAAATCAAGTGCCTGTGTAGCGGTGAGCAGCTCGATGGCCAGCACCTTGGTCACGTTTTCGACCACCTGCAGGCATTTCACGCCGGCATTTGCGCCCATACTCACATGATCTTCCTGATTGTTGGAGGAGGATATCGAATCAACGGAAGCCGGTGTGCATAATTGCTTGTTCTCACTCACGATGCCGGCAGCGGTGTATTGAGGGATCATGAAGCCGCTGTTAAGGCCGGGATCTTTGACCAGGAACATAGGCAGGTTGCGGGAGCCACTGATCAGTTGGTAAGTCCTGCGCTCGGAGATATTGGCCAGCTCGCTCATCGCAATGGCGAAGAAGTCGAGGGCCAGCGCCAACGGCTGCCCATGGAAATTTCCTCCGCTGAGGATCAGTCCTTCCTCCGGGAAGATATTGGGGTTATCCGTCACGGAATTGACTTCGCGAAGGAAGACTTTTTCGACATGGTCTGCCGTGTCGCGCGTGGCACCATGCACCTGTGGGATACACCTGAAACTATAAGGGTCTTGTACCTGTTGCTTTTTTTGGTTCGAGATCTCGCTTCCGTCAAGCCATTTTTGCAGGGTCTGTGCCGTTTGCACCTGGCCGGGGTGTGCACGAATGCGGTGGATCTGCTCGCGGAACGGCTCACCAACCCCATCAAAGGCATCGAAAGAAATCGCGCTGATGGCATCTGCCCAATCCATGAGCCTATGACCTTGCAGCAGACAATACATCCCATAGGCCGACATGAACTGTGTGCCATTTATGAGTGCCAGACCTTCCTTGCTCCTAAGGCTGATCGGTTTCCAACCCCGTTCAGACCAAACATCCTTCGCCTGCCTGATCTTACCATCCACCCAAACTTCGCCCAATCCAATGAGGGGCAGGCTTAGATGGCTGAGCGGAGCAAGGTCACCACTTGCCCCAAGAGAACCCTGGGTATAAATGACCGGAAGTATGTCCGCATTATGCATTTCTACCAGGCGTTTTACCGTATCGATCTGCACACCGGAGTGACCATAACTCAATGATTTCACCTTCAGCATCATCATGAGGCGAATGATAGGCAGGGGAACGTAAGCACCCATCCCACAGGAGTGGGACTTCAAGAGATTGTATTGCAACTGCTCCAGCTGGCTGTCATCGATATGCATCTGCTGAAGAAATCCAAAACCGGTGTTGATACCGTAAATCGGATCATCACTCGCAGCTATGACCCCGTCAAGATAATCCCGGCAAGCCACGATCCGCTGATGTGCCTGAAAAGTGACAGAAACTTGCTGATGATACTCCAGAAAATGACGGACCTGTTCCAAACTCAGCCAGGAACTGTCCAATGGAAGGTAATTGTAACTCATACGACAGGCAATATGCGAAAATACAGGATTGGGAGTGGATTAACCACTTTCGGGGTGACATGGCTTGGGTATTACCATACTTAGAAGGGAACACCGTTTTGAACAGGAATCGTCGGTCAATAGTGGGAAAAGGCTGTCAGCACTTCAATGGATATCATAACAAAAAAAGAGCCGGCGCCTGTCATTCGTATGCACAACGACTGGCCACCGACCTTAGTTGCTAACCCATGAACATAGTAAGATAAAAAGAAATATCAGGAGATCGTAAATATCCTATTTCTTGTAATGGTGCAAAATTAGGTGTAGATGGCAGTTATGCTGTTACAATTTGCGTAAATCAGGGTTACATGCTGGGAAAAACCCTTTTCAAAACGTAGGAAGATGTTACAAAAAGAGGAAATATGTTACAAAACATGATACTTGCGCAGAATATGTGCGTATAAAAGGCGGGGTATCAATTAAAAAACAGCACCAGCTGTCAGACAGAAGATGTCAATCGAAATAACCAATATACGGTGTGGGTTTAGACGCTGGATTTAGAACCATCGTCTGTTTTCTACCCCTTTATCATTTATCTGAGGTTCAACCACCCCTTCCGCATCTACTTTCATGAATGATTTTTCGTTTTGCTGCAGTGTATCAGCGATCGCGGGAATGATGGGATTAATTTTTTTGGGTTGCAATTCAAATATCCCCGTGCTTCTATTCAGGATAAGCCTATCAAAATCATCGGACAGATCGGAGGCCGTTTGTCGGGGGGCGTCATTGCCACTCAGAAAACCATCTTTTCTTTGGATGATATCAAGCTTTTCCCGCAACAACGCTTCGTCAAATTCTTCGTTGGAAACCCTGGACAATTTGCCTTTCAAGGAGGCATTTTCCATGATGGTGATCAATGGGGAGCAGATATTTCCAGAGATACGGGATTTCCCATAGATCTTGACCTGATTTGAAGCAAATATATTACCCTCACAAGTTCCATGAATATGGAGTTCCTCGGCAAAAATGCTTCCGGATATTTTTGCGTCTTTTCCTATGATAAGGCTTTTGCATTCAATAAAATCCCCCTTGAAATTACCATTGATACGGCCAGTGCATTTAGGTGCCATGATCAATCCCTCCACTTTAAATCCAGAGGAAATGGAAAAACTTGGGGTGATTTCCTGCTTCTTAAGGCTGGAAAAGAATCTTTTAAAAAAATCAAGCATACGCTCACTAGTTTACACTACATTATTGTACAAAGGGTTGGGAAAAAAGCGAAAGGATTAGGTCGATTATTCTAATTATTGAAAATAGAATATTTAACGATATCCCTCACGTTTGCAATAATATGAAACTATGGGAAGAAATTGCCTTTGATGGGGGTTACAATACATGAAAACTATGTAACGAAATCATGATTTACGTTAGTATATATCTTTTTATTGTAATATTTTACAATAAAAAGATGTGTGAAATGCCCTGAATGATCAAAGCCAATGACATCCGAAAATCAATTCATTCCGGGGAAAAGTGGTCTTCCGACATTTTCAAAGAAAGGCCATGGGATACGTACCAGGATGAGTATCAATGCTATAGTGAAGTAAAGGAAGGCTTTCTGATACTTTTTTTCCCCGGCCATGAATTTTTTAGCCATGCCATAACCCAAGGTGATCAAAATGATGGCTATGATCATGGTGGTGGGGTGTTCCAACTGGAAAAATCTCAAATATGCATTCTTCATCATGCTGGTACCATCTTCACTCAAATAGGTAAAAAGACCATAACGTCCTGCAAACCATTGGTATAGACCAAGCAGCAAAGTGATATGCGATGCGATCATGGTAAGAAGCCATATCTTACGGTCGCCAGGCTCCACTTCACTCTTCTGTTGTTTCCATCCAATGTAACTTTTGATAACGGACAATACCAACAGAACCAGAATGATCCAGCGTAGTAAATTATGGAGATGTACAAATCCTGTTTCCATGTTGTATGATTGTAGTATGCTAAATTAAGGTCTGAGCCTCAATATTCTGCCAGAAGGGTCATTTTTTATTGTTTTTATGACCCGATATCCAGTCAAACAGTCTGCGAGCATCCTCCGGACTGAACAATTGGGTGCCTGGATTCATGGTGGCAGCAGTCCCGCAGGCCACCCCCATTTGCAGTACCTGCTCCATTGGCCACCCTGCCTGGATGCCATATACCATACCTGCCACCATGCTGTCTCCTGCTCCAACGGTACTTTTTCGTTTGACGGTCGGTGCCGGGATCCGAACCCGGTCGTCTTTTCCGATCAAAATAGCACCCGATGCACCCATGGAGACCACTACGATCCCGGCTTGTCCTTTATGCACCAATGAGAGGGCCGCTTCTTCCACCTGCCCTAGTTCGAGTTGGGATACTCCCGCCAAAGCGGAAAGCTCTGCCAGGTTTGGCTTCACCATAAAAACCCCTTCTTGCAG
>JBIKIB010000139.1:0-8449 GCA_044361845.1 Chitinophagaceae bacterium
GGCGATTACCACCCCACCCTTTGCTGTGCCGTCCAGCTTTGTGATGGCCAGTGCGGACACATCTGTGGCAGCAGTGAAATGCCGGGCCTGTTCAAGTGCATTCTGTCCGGTGGAGCCGTCGAGTACAAGGAGTACTTCATGTGGTGCATCCGGAATCACCTTTTGGATCACCCGTTTGATCTTGGAGAGTTCTTCCATGAGGTGAACTTTATTATGGAGCCGGCCTGCTGTGTCGATGAGGACTACATCCACTCCCCTGGCAAGGCCGCTGTTGACCGTATCAAAGGCCACGGAGGCGGGGTCGCTGCCCATGTCTTTCTTGATGATCGGAACATTCGTCCGCTCACTCCAGATGGTCAGCTGATCGACGGCGGCAGCCCTGAAGGTATCCGCCGCACCCAGGATGACTGATTTCCCCGCCTTGGTGAAATTATAGGCCAGCTTACCGATCGTCGTTGTCTTTCCAACTCCGTTGACCCCTACCACCAGGATCACATAGGGTTTCTTGCCGAGGGGGGTCGCAAAATCATGGAGAGACTGTTCGGGAGCGTCCACCAGCATGGATTCAACTTCTTGCTGAAGTATGTTGTTCAGATCGCTTGTATTGAGGTATTTATCTTTTTTTACACGATCTTCGATTCGACCGATGATCTTCAGTGTGGTATCGATGCCGACATCCGCACCCACGAGTGCTTCTTCGAGGTTGTCGAGCACTTCTTCATCGACCGTGTTCTTTCCTGCAACGGCTTTTGCCATGCGTGCAAAGAATCCTTCTTTGGTCTTTTCCAGTCCTTTGTCGAGACTATCCTTTTCTTTCTTGCCGAACAGATTTTCGAAAAATCCCATATGCCAAGATTTAGTTGTAGAGGTCATAACGCATCAGAAAATCCTGATGCACCGTATTGCCGAACGGAAACGGGATCGTGTCGTAGATCACGAAACCTGATTGGCGGTAAAACTGTATCGCTTTATCGTTTCGTTGCCATACCTGTAACCAGATGACCTGGTCCCCCGCTTCTTTTGCGATGGACTTGACCATACGGATCATTTCACTGCCCACGCTGACACCCTGAAATTCCTTCAGGATATAAATCCGTTCAATCTCCAGGCAGCGCTTTCCGATGATACCTTTGGTGGCCCTGTCTCGCCGAAGCTTAAAAAAACCTACCAGACGTTCTCCTGCCCAGGCAACGAAAAAATAAAAATCTTTCGTATCCAACTCACTGGATATCTTAGACTCCGACAGGCTTACATCAAAATAAATTCGAAGGTCCTCATCATCCAGCAGTCCGCCATAGGTCTCGGTAAAAGTTGTCCTGGCCATATCTGCTATGAGAGCGGCATGTGCTTTGGAGGCGGGTGTGATCAGAATATTCGGCTGTTGCATATCGGTGTAAATACAAAAGCTGTTCCATGTATAAATGGAACAGCTCTGCATATGGTCTAACCCATGGAATATTATTGACCGAGGAACTCCTTGATCTTGTCTTTGTGCACGATAGCCTCCTTGAAGGTGTAGGCGCCAGACTTGGGACTCCTAACGGCTTTGATGACTTTTGTCCAGTTCTTTGCCTCAGACGCAGCTTTTTGATCTTTTGTCTTGATGGCTGTTTTTGCTTGCTTTGCCATGGCTTATTTTATTTCCTTGTGAACGGTGTACTTTTTCAGGATCGCATTGAACTTCTTCAACTCGAGGCGCTCCGGTGTATTCTTCTTGTTCTTGGTGCTTACGTACCTGCTGGTGCCCGGCAAACCGGAGGTTTTGTGCTCCGTGCATTCCAGGATCACCTGAACCCTTGAACCTTTTTTCTTGGCCATATGATGATTCGTTTGACTTTAATGATCAAATGTGCAAGCCTGCTGCCCGGAGTTCTTTCACCACGAGGTACAGACCTTTCTTGTTAATTGTGCGGATCGCTTCTGACGATAACTTCAGGGTGACCCATTTGTCTTCCTCAGCGAGAAAGAAACGCTTGGTCTGGAGGTTCGGTAGGAACCTGCGCCTGGTCTTAACATTCGAGTGGGAAACTCTGTTGCCCGTAATCGGACGTTTTCCCGTAACCTGACATACTCTTGCCATTATCTAAAGAATTTGGGAGTGCAAAAGTCGTGAATTTAATCAGAACGCCAAAATGATTTTCATGTTTCTCCTCATTTTAGTCAAAAAAACATGCCAACCGCCCTGAAAGCACCCTCTAGATCCTAATACGGGATTCGGGGATTACCGTGTTTACAATGATCCCCATCAGGTATTTGCGTAACCAAAGTCACAGATCCTCAGCGACAATATCGGTATTTTTGGGTTCGAACTGAAGCGATGTTCGTTTCAGATGAATCACCTCAACCCCATTAAATCCCGGGACATGAAAGCAAACATGGGTCGTACGGACCGCATCTTAAGAACCGGCATTGCTGCGATCATAGCGATCCTCTATTTCAGCGATATCATTTCCGGCACAGTTGGCATTGTTTTGCTGGTTGCTGCATGCATTTTCCTGTTGACGAGCATTCTGCGGTTTTGTCCATTGTATGCGATTTTCGGCGTATCGACCTGCCCAAGAAAGCAATAAGGTAAAGCGGCAGCAATGCATTGACCATAAAACCATAAAAATAGGAATCCATGGCAACATTTCAGGAGATCATCGATGACGAAAAACCCGTATTGGTGGATTTCCACGCAGTATGGTGCGGGCCATGCAAGATGATGGCACCCGAGTTGAAAAAGCTGGTCGATCTGCGGGGAGACAGCATCCGGGTCATCAAGATCGATGTGGACAAGAATCCGCAGGCTGCAGCGCATTATGCCGTTCAGGGTGTGCCCACACTGATCCTGTTCAAAAAGGGTCAACAACTCTGGCGCAAGAGCGGTGCGATGACCGTAAGCCAGCTGGATAAGATATTGACCGAAAAGATATAGGGATTCCGGCAAGTCGGGAACCGAAAATCGAAAGAAATGACCGGTGCAGAAGCGGAGATCGTCATACCTCCTTTTTTTGCATCAGACTTTGAGATTTTCAGTTCCCGACTTTTGTTTTTGTGCTAATTTCGCGGTACAAATTATAACCAAGACGGATATGGCATATGATGTAATAGTCCTGGGCAGCGGACCCGGGGGGTACCCGGCAGCGATACGCGCCTCACAGCTAGGCTTGAAAGTGGCCATCATCGAAAAAGAGAGCCTTGGCGGCGTGTGCCTGAACTGGGGATGTATCCCCACGAAAGCCCTGCTAAAGAGTGCACAGGTATATGAATACATGAAGCATAGTGCGAGTTACGGCATCAACGCGGACAATATCACGCATGATTTTGGTGCGGTGATCAAGCGCAGCCGGGGTGTCGCGGACAAGATGAGCAAGGGTGTTCAGTTCCTGATGAAGAAGAATAAGATCGACGTGGTCATGGGCTATGGCAAGGTCGCCGGCAAGGGCAAGGTGTCCGTCACCGCAGCGGATGGCACCCAGCAGACCCTTGAAGGAAAATACATCATCATCGCCACAGGTGCCCGCAGCCGCCAGCTACCCGCCATGCCGGTTGATGGAAAGAAAATCATCGGATACCGGGAGGCGATGGTGCTTCCCCAGCAACCATCGAGCATGATCGTCGTGGGCAGTGGGGCGATCGGAGCCGAATTCGCGGATTTCTACAATACCATGGGCACAAAGGTCACCGTGGTGGAATTCATGCCGCGCATCGTCCCTGTGGAAGATGAAGACATCAGCAAGGAACTCGAGAAGCAATTTCGTAAAAAAGGCATCACCATACTGACGGGCAGCGAAGTCACTTCCGTGGATACCTCGGGTGCCGGTGTCAAAGCCACCGTTAAGAGTGCCGCGGGCGAGACGATCCTCGAGGCCGACATCCTACTGAGTGCGGTCGGTATCGCTTCGAATATCGAAAACATCGGTTTGGAGGAGACAGGCATCAAAGCGGAGAAAGGTAAAGTGGTGGTCGATCGATTCGGACAGACCAATGTTGCAGGCATCTATGCCATTGGTGATTGCGCCCCCGGACAGGCATTGGCGCATGTCGCCAGCAAGGAAGGCATCACTGCAGCAGAACATATCGGATACCTGGAAAAGAAATACCACCACATGCCGGAGGGTATGGATTATAACAATATACCCGGATGCACCTACTGTTCTCCGGAGATCGCATCGGTCGGCTATACCGAGAAGGCAGCCAAAGATGCCGGTTATGAAGTGAAAGTGGGTAAGTTCCCATTCATGGCCAGCGGCAAAGCCAGCGCATCCGGTAACACTGATGGCTTCGTGAAAGTGATATTCGATGCCAAATACGGAGAGTTCCTAGGGGCGCACATGATCGGTGCCGGCGTGACGGAGTTGATCGCAGAAGTCGTCACGGCTCGCAAACTCGAAACCACCTATCAGGAGATCCTCAATTCGGTTCACCCGCATCCTACGATGAGTGAAGCGCTGAAAGAAGCCGTGGCAGTAGCTTACGGAGAGGCGATAGACATTTGACCATAACACTATTGACGATCAGGAGCGATGGCATCGTAAGATACCAGCTCCTGATTTTTTTTGCGTGTCAGTTTTTACCGAACACCCTTCGCAACAGATCGGTCGTCCGGGCCAATGGGTCTTTTCTGATCTTCCGCTCCTCTTCACCAAGCTGCATGAAGATGCCGTAGAGCGCGCGGTCCGTCACATAGCCGACCAGGTCAGGGTTGACCTTCTCCCGGGCAAATCGGTTATAGGCGTTGAATATCGTATTCCAATGCCGGGTGGCACCGACTTTTTCCAGCGACTTGTCGATCACCGGCCGGAAGGCTTCCGTAAGCGCCAGGCTGGTGCGGCCACGAAGGTAGCTGGTGGCAGCAGTATCGCCACCTCGCAGGATCCCGGCTGCATCCTGGATCGTCATCTCCCGGATCGCCTGGATGAAGATCGGTGCGGCAGATTTTGCAGCATCCTCGGCCGCACGATTCACGGAAAGGATCGCCTGATCGACCTGCTTGCCCAGTCCGAGACCGCGCAGCTTTTGTTCCACCTTTACCGCTTCCGGTGGCAATAGGATCTTCAGAACGGCATTGCCAAAGAATCCATCCACAGCAGACAGTTTTTTCCCGCTCAGCTCCGCCCCCACGATCAACGCCTCCTTGAGTCCGGATGCGATATCACCCTTGGGATTGCTCGTGTCTGACGGCTTTATGAGTCCCCTGATATCTTTGAGGATGTTTCCCGCTCCGGTTTCCTGGGCGACCATCGGGGCGGAAAACGAAAAGGTCAGCCAGAGGATGCATGCAGTGTGCTTCATGGTGGAATGTTTCTACAATGGTAAAATTGCACAAGTTATCACATTCATCCACCCCATGGCAGGTATCTGCAGGAGTTTGTGTTTTTATTAGGAAAAGAAACCGGTGAGCCAGGTCTGCTCATTCGCGCATGAAGCGCTGCACCCGACCATCATCCATCCTTATGAAATGGATGCCCGTCCTCAGGGATGATACATCGATGTTGACGGCAGTCCCCTTGATGGCACCGTGCAGCAATGCCCGGCCGAGATCATCACAGACAACGTATGTGCCGGTGACAGGTGCATCGAAGCGGATCGTGATGGCGGAGCGTGCGGGATTCGGATAGGCGCTGACACTACCGGTCACGGATACCTTATTTTCAGGTGCGATGGTCCATGGTTCTCCCGCCCCTTTCGAGAGCAGTATGCCGCTGCGGACGCCACCGGCCGCGAACTGTGTCCGCATGATGGCAGATTGCCCTTTGGTGAACATCAGCAGCGAGGCATCATCTGAGAAGTCCATGAAGTTCATGAACATATCGCCCTCTGTGCCATTGTCACAGCCGGTATTGATACGGGGGAATACAGGATTACCGCGGTTTCCCGTCTTCTGCCGGGGGGTGTCATCGACGCCGTCGTCACCGCAGGGTGTATCGCCCCAGAGGTGTTTCAGTCCGAGCCAGTGACCGACCTCATGGGTGAGGGTTCGTCCTTTGTTCCATGGCGGGGAGACTGCACCACGGGTGCCGAAGACATCGTATCGTATCACGATACCATCGTGTGCTGCCGGGGCACCGGGGAAGCTTGAGAACCCCAGCAAGGAGGATGATAACTTCCCGACCCATATGTTCAGATACCCGCGGCTGTCCCACCCATCACTGCCGCCGGATTGGGTACTCTTGATGCGATTGTCGTTGATCCATAGCTGGGCACTGGTTTGTTTGCGGATGATGCCGGATGTCGGCCTTCCCTGCGGATCGACGGACGCCAGCACGAAACGAATGCCCGTAGCAACAGACCTTGCAGCAAAGACTGCTGGCACCTTCGCAAAATCGGTGTTCTCCTTGTTGAAATCTGCATTCAGGGCTTCGAGTTGTGAACGAACCTGGTCATCGGAGATATTTTCCTGCGGAGTGCGGTACAGGATGTGCACCACCACGGGGACGACGATGCGAAGCGCTGCATGGGTCAGGTTACCGGTCTGTTGCAGAAGCACGGGAGATGCGGCAACGCCGGCATTCCCCGCTTCTGCGATCTGTGTGTTTTTGTATGCACGGGCAGGGGTGCTGTATTCATGAATGGCAGTACAACGATCCTGTGTGAATCCGGTATTGTGCAGCACGATGATGATCGCGGCTGCGAAAAGTTTCCTCATTCTGTACGTTTTGGGTAAGTCTGAGGTCTTTCGGAAAGAAAATGGATGCGGTCTTCAGAGCGAATTGGAGAATGTCGTGCGGATAGGCTAACAAAATAATCGAAAGGAAATTGAGTTTCCGATCCTCTATTGATTTTTCGGTGAAAGACATCAGAACATCGATGAACGGAATCTTGCCTGTGTCAGGGTATCGGCAAGTGGTGCGAAAGAGTCCCCCCACAAAAAAAACTCCGTGCGGGATGGGAAACGTGGCAGCAAAAAATATCCCTATTTTTGACAGCATGAAACGATTCCGGTTCCTGCTCCCCTGCTTACTCTTATTACATGCCTGCAACGGCAGTCAAGACGAGCAGGCTTCCGGTGCAGAGACGTCCACCATCCCGGAGGTATCCGCGATTGGATATACCATACTGAACGCCTATCCGCATGATACTGCCGCGTTCACGCAGGGGCTTGAGATCCATAATGGTAAACTCTATGAAAGCACAGGCCTCGTAGGCCGGTCGTCCTTACGGCTGACAGACCTCCAGACAGGCCGAGTGTCGTTGCAAAAATCCATCGACAGTCCATACTTCGCAGAAGGCATCACGATCCTGAACGACACGATCTATCAGCTCACATGGCAGAACCGCGAAGTGTTCCTGTACAACCTCAAGGACTTCTCGCTCATCAGAAAAATCAGCTGGTCAGCGGATGGCTGGGGGATCACACATGATTCCAGCAGTTTGTACATCAGCGACGGAAGCGACAAGATCTATGTCGTCAGGCCCGGCGACCTGAAGCTCGAACGCGTCATCAGTGTCTATGATCCTTCAGGTCCGGTGAACAACCTCAACGAGCTTGAATTCATCCGGGGTCAGATATTTGCGAACCGATGGCAGTATGATCACATCGTAAGGATCGATCCCTTGACGGGACAGGTAACCGGAAAGATCGACCTGAAGGACCTCCTTATCCGCAACAGCAAGGCAGACCTCTCCTATCTCAAGGTTCCCGGTTCCATGGGCGAGTTGAACGGTGCCGTACTCAACGGGATCGCATGGGACGAGGCAGGGGACCGGATGTTGGTGACCGGAAAGCTATGGCCGCATATTTTCGAGATCAGGTTACAACAATAAAAGCCGGCGAAGGCTAGATCGAATGGCTGCATCCTTGCGATACCGATATTGTGATAGTGTTTAATTGATTATTTTCGCAACCCCAACCGACTAAACCCATCCGTCCATGAGCCTCGTTGATTCGTTTGAGAAAATACCTGTACAGATATTCGAGGATGACAAGGCGGCTTCTGCTGCAGTGGCACGCCAGATTGCTGATCTTATCAGGCAGAAGGAGAAGGACCAGCAGACATGCGTGCTTGGCCTTGCCACGGGATCTTCCCCGAAATCGCTCTATTCAGAGTTGGTGAAATTGCATAAGGAAGAAGGGCTCAGCTTCAGGAATGTCATCACCTTCAACCTTGATGAATACTACCCTTTGGAACCTGAGGCTTTGCAGAGTTATCATCGCTTCATGAAGGTCCATCTCTTCGACCATATCGACATCGACCCGGCCAACGTACATATCCCTGATGGGATGATCGAGAAGGGTGATATCCGTGAATATGCAGCGGACTACGAGCGGAAGATAGAGGAAGCCGGAGGGATCGACCTGCAGGTACTTGGGATCGGCCTGAACGGGCATATCGGTTTCAATGAGCCCGGGTCGAGTCGTTTTTCGATCACCCGGATGGTGGCGCTGGACAACACCACCCGGCTTGCCAACGTATATGAGTTTCCGAACATTTCAAAAGTCCCCCGCCTGGCCGTCACCATGGGC
>JBIKIB010000140.1:0-8427 GCA_044361845.1 Chitinophagaceae bacterium
CATGCAGGAGTTTCTCATATCTCCCGTCTTGTACGTTGGCATGGGAATCCTCAATAACCGCCTGAATGCTTCAGCAGATGCATCCCTGAAGCGGGATACCAAGTGATATTCACATGAGTATCACCAACATGTTCCGTCTTGCCTCCATGTTGTGGGTTTCTAAAGTCACAAGGACGGTTTTCAGTTTCGGCACCGTACTGATCCTGTCAAGATACCTGGGTGCGGCAGATCGCGGAATATGTGCTTTCTATGGTGTCGTATTCGTCATAACCTCCGAACTGAATCATCTTGCTGGCGGCAACGCCACGATGTATCTGATGCAAAAGATCGACTGGCGTCAGCTTCGCAGGATCTATATCGCCTGGTCCTTCATCGGATCGACGATCGTTTGTACCATATTCCTGCTCATGGGTAAGATCACCGCCACCCAGGCTGTCTGGTTTTGGATGATCGGATTAGTGAACAGCACTGCCGGCATCCAGCATAACATCATGCTCGGATTGAAGCAATATAAGGCTTACAATATCTTTTCCGTGCTCTTTTCGTTCTTCGGCTTTGCCTTCACGATCGTGTTTTTCATGATGGGATGGCGAGATCCGGATGCTTATGTCGCGGCAGTCACCATCGTTGGGGTGATGTTCGCTTCCATTGGGGCCATATTGCTGCAAAACGCCGCAACCCCTGAAGGCGTCTCTCAATTGGGATGGAAAGATCTTTCGATCCAGGCATTCAGGAATGGAGGACTGACGCAGATCGTAAGCGTATTTGAAGATGTGAGCAGTCGGATCGCCTTCCTCCTGTTCCCTGCAGTACTCCTGGGCTCCTACGCAAACAGCCTCTCCCTTTCGGCAGCCATGCTCATGGTACCAGATAGCCTCGGAAAAATTTATTATTCGAGATTTGCAGGTGAACGTTCGCAGGAGGCAGCCGGGCGGGGCTTCATATCCCTGCTGAAGGTCAATGCCGCCATACTGATTGCCGGTTGGTTGGCCATTCTCATAGTACCTGCACAGTTTTATGTTTGGATCTTCGGAGCGGAATTTGCTGAAGTGAAGGGTCATCTGGTATATCTTGGAGCAGGTTCCGTTTTTTTGGGGATGTACCAGCTGATCAGTTACTGGCATTCCGCATCCGGGAATTTCACCTATAACCTTTTCTTCATGCTGACCTCGCTGCTATCAAACATCATCATGGTGGCTTATTTACACCTTTCCGGTGACCTTACGGTGCAAACGATCGCTATCGCGCTCATGGTGTCATATATGTTTGCCGGAGTATTTTCGCTGGGGCATTTCTGGTACCAGCAGCGTTCACCCATCTCTTCGAATTGATCGTATTTCATCCATGAAACAAGTTCGTAAATCCAACCTTCCATCGAAGATCTGTATCGTATGCGACAGGCCTTTTTCCTGGCGAAAAAAATGGGAGAAGAACTGGGAAGAGCTGCGCTATTGCAGCGAAAGATGCAGGCGGTCGAAAGATAAGAACTCGAAGCCTGACAGGTTGATTAAGTGAATGTTATCCATATGCCGTCTTTGGGTGGATGCCAATACGAAATCGGCTTCCACGGAGGATGCCCCCTTTCATATTCATTCTTCGGGTGCATCCTGACCTCATGGTATGAAACGGGTTGCATGGAAGCAGATGCCCGAAAAGAATGGTCATAGAAAGCCGAGTTCCAGCTTTGCAACCTCACTCATCAGATCCTTATTCCAGGACGGCGTCCATGTGACTTCCACATGTACATCATTGACCCCTTCAACCTCTCGGATCCGCTGGTCGACCTCGTGTGGAAGTGACTGTGCCGCAGGGCAACTTGGCGCAGTGAGCGTCATGACCACCTGTACATTGTTGATCGGCAGGATATTCACTTCATAGATCAAGCCAAGGTCCCATATGTTCACAGGGATCTCCGGGTCGAAGACCTCTTTAATTTTTGCTATGACTTTTTCTTTAAGTATCTCGCTGTCCATGATTTTTTTTCGTCCAATTTTGTGATACCCCAAGTAGATCTATCCTGCATTTCCCTGTTCCTTCATCGCCCAGACCGTTGCATCCAGCTTCATCTGCTTCACCATTGCCCTAAGTCCGTTTGATCTTGTCTGCGCAAGGTGCGAACTCATATCTATCTTTTCCAGGAATTTCAGTTCCGCCAATCTGATATCTTCAGCCTTCTGCCCCGAAAGAACCCTTATAAGCATACTGATGAGTCCTTTGACGATCATGGCATTACTGTCGGCTTTGTAATGAACACGGCCTTCGCTGAAGGTTGACACCATCCACACGGCAGACTGGCAGCCCAGTATCTTGTGCTCATCAGTCTTGTATTTTTCTTCCAATGTCGGAAGTTTTTTTCCCATGTCGATGATATACTCATATTTATCTTCCCAGTTATCGAACAAGGAAAACTCCTCCACGATCTCTTCTTCTATTTGGGATATGGACGGGTGTGCGTGCATGTCAGCCAAGCATTTTTTTGACTTTCAATAATCCTGTCACCAGCGAATCCACTTCTGATCGTGTGTTATAGACCGCGAATGAGGCCCTTGTGGTTCCGGGGATACCAAGCCTGTGCATGAGGGGTTGTGTGCAATGATGACCGGTCCTGACGGCGATGCCCTGGTTATCGAGTAGGATAGCGATGTCCTGTGTATGTATATTTTCCATCACAAAAGACAACACGCTTACTTTTCGATCGACATCCCCGATGATGCGCAGTCCATCCATCTCCCTGAGTTGCTGTGAGGCATAGCGGAGCAGATCGTCTTCATGTGTCCTGATCTGTTCCTTTCCGGTATCGTTGATGAATTCGAAGGCGTATTTTAAAGCAACGACATCCGCGATGTTCGGCGTGCCGGCTTCGAACTTGTAAGGCAGTTCATTATATGTTGTCCGGTCGAAACGGACTTCTTTGATCATCTCCCCGCCACCCTGGTAGGGGGGCATGGCGTCAAGGATATGTCTTTTGCCGTAAAGCACTCCCACACCTGTAGGGCCGTACACCTTATGTCCTGAAAAAACAAAGAAGTCACAATCCAGCGATTGCACATCGATCTCAAGATGCACGCTTGACTGGGCACCATCCACCATCACCAATGCACCCACACGGTGGCCTGCATCGACGATCTCTTTCACGGGATTGATCACTCCCAGTGCGTTCGACACATGGACGATCGATATAAGGCGGGTCTTTTCTGTCAGCAGCTTATGGAAAGCATCTTCGTCGAGGATGCCATCATCGGATACCGGTATGACCTTAATGACCGCACCTTTTTCTTCTGCGATCATCTGCCAGGGAACGATGTTGGAGTGGTGTTCCAGGGTGGAGATGATGATCTCGTCCCCCTCTCGAAGGTTTTTCCTGCCCCAGCTTGACGCCACAAGGTTGATGCCATCCGTCGTTCCACGCGTGAAGATGACCTCATCGGTGGATGCAGCACCGATGAACCTGCGTGCGGTCTCCCGGGTCGCTTCGAATGCTGCAGTCGCCTCTTCCGCAAGCGTATGGATGCCGCGGTGGATGTTGGCATTGTGAGTATGATAGTAGCCTACCAACGCATCTGTGACGATCCGTGGCTTCTGCGTGGTAGCAGCATTGTCGAGGTAAACCAGTGGCTTGCCCTTGACCGTGCGCTGAAGGATCGGGAACTCCGCCCTTATCCTGTCAATATCAAAAGTCTTATGTGTCGGTGCATCCTGCATGTCAGAAATTGAATTCAAGTCGATTTGATATGAGACGGTCGACATGACGACGGAGTGGCTCCGGTTTTATGTTCTTGAGGATATCGACGGCGAAGGCATGGAGCAGGAGTGACTTTGCATTCTTTTCACTGATGCCTCTAGCCCTCAGGTAGAAAAGTGCTTCGTCATCAAGTTGGCCAATGGTACATCCGTGCGAGCATTTCACATCATCTGCAAAAATCTCGAGCTGAGGTTTTGTGTATGCAGAGGATTTTGCACCGACCAGGATATTCTTGTTAGACTGGTATGCATTTGTCTTTTGTGCATCCTTTCTCACGAATATCTTACCGTTGAAGACACCTTCGGATTCATCGTCCATGACGCCTTTATATAATTCGTTGCTGAAGCAGTGGGGCTGCATATTGTCCACGATCGTATGGTTGTCGGCATGCGTCCTGCCATTCAACAGATAGAGACCATACAGGTGCGATTCTCCATGTTCCGCCTCCATGATCATATTGAGGTTATTGCGGATGAGTGCACCACTGAGGGTGATGGTCACCGCATTGGTGAGGCATTTGCCTGTCTGGCGGATATGGGTCGTTCCTACATGGTTGGCAAGCTGTCCTTCATCCTGGATCTTGTAATAGTCGACGATGGCATCCTGTTCGGCCACCAGCTCAAACACTTCATTCGTGAAGCTTTCGTTTCCACCAAGGGAGATGTATTGTTCTGCGATCTGCAGTTGCGCTGCAGCTTCGACCTGTACGAGTACTCGTGGCTGAAGGAACACAAAGCCACTCCGGCTGTCAGCGACATGGTAGATGTACACCGGCTGATCGATCGATCTTCCTTTCTTTGCCATGATGAACACACCGTCACCGGCAAATGCACCATTGAGTGCATTGATCCCGTCAGGGTGATAGGATGCACTGTGGCCAAGGTTCTTACTGATGAATTCAGCATGTGGACCTTCCGCGGCTTTCCAGAGCGGCATGATCTCTATGTCTTCTTCCTTGTGCCGGAGTATGGATAAAGTCTGGTCATATATTCCGTTCACAAATACCAGTTCCGATGCTGATTCATGCCCTGGTAAGCGATATGGGTCAAGGTCTTCAGGGGATAGTTTGGTCGTTTCCGTATAGCAAAGGAGGTCTTTTCGGAACAGCTTGGACACATGTGTATATTTCCATTCCTCGTGTTTCACGGGTGGAAGTCCTAAACCCCTAAAATCCCGGATGGCTTTTTCACTGAAAACTGCCAGTGCCTGATGGCCCTTCCTGACAGCATGTATATCTGAAAAAAAATCAAGCACTTCTTTCGACATGACTTGTTGGTTATATTAGAACCGGCGTTGGAAATACCACCGGTATATTGTTATGGTCAGGATCAGGCTTGTTCCACAGATTCGAATTCGGCTTTGATGAAATCGTATCCTTTCTCCTCCAGTTCCAGTGCAAGCTCCCTGGTGCCGGATTTCACGATCCTTCCTTTGTACAGCACGTGTACATAGTCGGGGACGATGTAGTCAAGCAGTCGTTGATAGTGTGTGACCAGCAGGAATGCGTTATCCTTGTTGCGGGTTTGATTCACTCCGTTGGCGACGATGCGCAATGCGTCGATGTCAAGGCCCGAATCTGTTTCGTCAAGTATGGCGAGTCTGGGCTCCAGCATGGCCATCTGGAAAATCTCGTTCCGCTTCTTTTCGCCACCGGAAAATCCTTCATTGAGGGATCGGCTCAGCAGCGATTGATCGATCTGCACCAGCTTCATTTTCTCCTTCATCATTTTCAGGAATGAAACGGCATCGAGGTGTTCAAGGCCCCGGTATTTCCGTGTCTCGTTCACGGCAGCCTTTATGAAGTTCGTGGTGCTCACTCCCGGGATCTCCACAGGGTATTGGAATGCTAGGAACATTCCTTCCCTTGCCCGATCTTCAGGTGATAGTTCCAGCAGGTCCTTCCCCATGAATTCCACTGACCCTTCCGTCACTTCGAAATTCGATCGACCTGCGAGTACGGAAGCCAATGTGCTCTTCCCGGATCCGTTAGGTCCCATGATGGCATGTACCTCTCCTGCCTTGATCTCTAAATTGATGCCTCTGAGTATTTGTTTCTTATCTATGCTTGCATGTAAGTTCTGTATCCTGAGCATCTCTGTCTTTTTAAATTTATTGTATGTGAGGTCCACGCCTCCATTCCTATCCGACACTGCCTTCAAGGCTGATCGCGAGTAGCTTTTGCGCCTCGACGGCGAACTCCATTGGAAGCTGATTCATGACCTCTTTGGCAAATCCGTTAACGATCATCGCCACGGCCGCTTCGGTATCGATGCCACGCTGGTTGCAGTAGAAGATCTGGTCCTCGCCGATCTTGGAAGTCGTCGCTTCGTGTTCCACGATGCCCGTGTTGTTCTTCACCTCGATGTATGGGAATGTATGGGCGCCGCATTTATCACCCAGAAGGAGGGAATCACACTGCGAGAAATTCCGGGCGTTGCCGGCATTCCTTCCCACCTGCACAAGCCCGCGGTAGCTGTTGTTGCTCCTGCCGGCGGAAATACCCTTTGAAACGATCCGGCTTTTCGTGTTCTTGCCGATGTGGATCATCTTCGTTCCGGTGTCTGCCTGCTGGTAGTTGTTGGTCACCGCAACGGAATAGAACTCCCCAACGGAATGATCGCCTTTAAGGATCACGCTGGGATACTTCCAGGTAATGGATGATCCTGTCTCCACCTGTGTCCACGATATTTTGGCGTGGTCACCTTGGCAGATGCCACGCTTGGTGACGAAGTTGTAGATCCCACCCTTGCCTTCCTTGTCGCCCGGATACCAGTTTTGAACCGTTGAGTATTTGACCTCTGCCTTCTCCATTGCCAGGATCTCCACGACCGCCGCGTGCAGCTGGTTCTCATCCCGCATCGGTGCGGTGCAACCTTCCAGGTAGCTGACATAACTACCGGCTTCCGCAACGATAAGCGTCCGCTCGAACTGACCGGTATTGGCTGCGTTTATCCTGAAATAAGTGGATAGTTCCATCGGACACCTCACCCCGGCCGGAATATAACAGAACGACCCATCACTGAAAACAGCGGAATTCAATGCTGTGAAATAATTGTCGGTGGCGGGTACCACGGCACCAAGGTATTTCTTGATCAGCTCAGGATGCTCATGCACCGCGTCACTCATCGAGCAGAAAATGATCCCGAGCTCTCCCAACTCCTCTTTGAAGGTCGTGGCGATCGATACACTGTCAACCACGGCATCCACGGCCACGCCTGTCAGTCTTTTCTGTTCCTGAAGGGAGATGCCGAGCTTTTCAAAGGTCTTTCTCAACTCAGGGTCTATTTCGTCAAGGCTGTTCGGTGCGATCTTCTGTTTAGGTGCGGAGTAATAAATAATGTCCTGATAATCAATAGGCGGATACTTGACATTCGGCCAGTTGGGTTCCTCCATCGTCAGCCAATGCCTGAATGATTTCAGACGCCATTCCAGTAGCCAGCTCGGCTCATTTTTCTTGGCGGAAATATACCTTACAGTGTCTTCGCTCAAGCCCCTGGGCGCATCTTCCGACTCTATATCCGTTACGAAACCATACTTATATTCCGAGGTCGTCACCTGTCCTAATATGTCGTCATTTTCTTCATACATGGGTCTTCCTGATTTGGTCTGCAAAATTGACTAATGTGTTCGGTTGATAAACATCAATCGGGCTAAATGGTTAGACAAACATGCTTTTTTTCCGTATTTCGTAAGGTGGGCGGAAAGCTTACGAAACCGGCATGTATGGAAGGCGTTGCGCCTGTCCGTGGGATTTTTGGGGGATTTGGGCTTTTAACGGGCACATGACCGATGTGGTGGTCAGTTTTGGGGTTGCTGTCTGGTTTTTTCGCGATCTCTTTTTCGGAAATAACCCCGGAACAGGAAGTTTTGCTTTAAAGCTTCCATATTCTGGTTGAAGTTGAACGTGCCTTTCTCTACATTGTTCAGGGTTCGGGAGATATTTGCCGCAACTGCGGTATCCTTCAGCACCAGGTTCACAGGTCCCTTGCCTTCGTTGATATCCTTTTCGATGTTCCGGGTGATGGCATCGAGATCTGTGGCGAGCTTATCTGCATGACCGGCAACGGCTTCAAGCTGGCGGACCGATTGCTGAAGATCCCTTGCCATCGCTGTGTCTTTGAGCAGTGCCCCAACCGGGCCCTTTCCTTCATTCACGTCCGAGACCATCTGCCTGACTTCGCGTGTCATGATCTCCGCGTTTGTCGTTGCCCTGTCCAGATTCCGGGACACATTTTTTATATGTAAAGCCAGTGTCTTGTCAGAGAGCAGGTTCCAAACCCCTTCGCTGTTATTGATCTTTGCCACGGTGACCTTCAGCCCGTCGGTGATGTCCCTGATATTATCGCTCGTGCCTGCCAGAGTCCGCATGATATCGTCGATCTCCACGGCATGCCTGGACGGCAGCAGGTCACCGGACTGAACGTAATCCGCTTCACCTTTTTGCGGGAGGATGTTCACCACCTTGTTGCCCATGAGGCCGTCAGCGCCAAGGCTTGCCACTGCGTTCTTTCGGATCACGGTACGCATCTCCTTGTTCACAAGCATCGATACTTCCAGTGTGGTATCGTCGATGATCTGCATTTTCTTTACAGTACCCACCTCGATGCCTGCATACCTCACATTGTTACCTAACCGAAGGCCAGCCACATTTTTGAACTGTGCACGAAGGGTCAGGTGCGAGCCGA
>JBIKIB010000141.1:0-8381 GCA_044361845.1 Chitinophagaceae bacterium
GTTAAGAAGGGGGAGATCACTGGTTTTTTAGGTCCGAATGGTGCGGGGAAATCCACTACCCTGAAGATGATCGCCGGCTATCTGCAGCCTGATAGCGGGGAGATTCGGGTATGTGGGATTCCGGTATGGGATGATACCATGTCGGCCAAAGGGCGCATTGGCTACCTGCCGGAGCTCAATCCGCTCTATCCTGACATGTATGTACGCGAATACCTCGGCTTCATAGCCGGCGTACATGGCATGGGAAATGCCAAAGCAAGGATATCTGACATCATTGAAATGACCGGATTGACACCAGCGGCATCAGGTAAGATCGGCGTGTTATCTAAAGGCTACAAACAGAGGGTCGGCCTGGCAGCAGCACTGCTGCATGACCCGGAAGTACTGATACTGGATGAACCGACCAGCGGATTCGACCCGAACCAGATAGCGGAAATCAGGGATGTGATCCGATCGCTCGGACAAACAAAAACCATACTCTTTTCGTCACATATCCTGCAGGAGGTCGAAGCCCTCTGCGAACGGGCCATCATCATTCACCAGGGGAGGATCGTTGCCGATGACCGGATTTCCAACCTTCAGGCCGAAGGCAGCAGCAAGAGAATGAAAGTCACTTTTCGTGAACAGATACAAACATCAACCCTTGAAACCCTTAGCGGTGTTGAATCTGTCAAAAGCGATGATCTCCATACCTGGACCATTAAGACGGGAGATACGGATGCACTTGGCAAGCAGCTGATGGAACTGTCTTTGCAGCAAAGCCTGAATATCGTTTCTTTGCAGACCGAAAGCAGTTCACTGGAAGAGATCTTCCGATCTCTTACCGCAGCAAAAGCATAGAAATCCCTGTATTTACAACCAATTAAAATCAACCTCAACATGAGTTACATCACGGACGTGCATGCAAGACAAATCCTCGACAGCCGCGGAAATCCTACCATAGAAGTGGATGTGGTCACAGAAGACGGTTCCATGGGAAGGGCAGCGGTACCCTCGGGAGCTTCAACCGGCAAGCATGAAGCAGTAGAGTTGAGGGATGGTGATAAGTCTGTGTACATGGGCAAAGGAGTACTGAAAGCGATCGACAATGTGAACGAGATCATTGCTGACCAACTCATCGGCATCCATGTGAATGAGCAGGCACATATCGATCATATGCTGATCTCGATGGATGGCACTGAAAACAAGTCAAAACTCGGAGCCAACGCGACATTGGCCGTATCCATGGCCGTTGCAAAAGCAGCAGCCCAGGAAAGCAATCTTCCTTTGTTCCGCTACCTCGGGGGCGTAAATTCCACCATTCTTCCCATACCTCTAATGAATATCCTCAATGGAGGTGCACATGCCGATAACAAGATCGATTTTCAGGAATTCATGATCGTTCCGGTAGGTGCATCAGATTTCAGCGAAGCATTGCGGTGGGGTGTGGAGATCTTCCACGAACTGAAAGGCGTACTGAAAAAGAAAGGGTATAGCACCAATGTAGGCGATGAGGGTGGATTCGCACCCGATATTCAAAGCAACGAAGAAGCCATCGAGACCGTACTGATGGCCATCGAAGCCGCCGGCTACAAACCAGGGCTCCAGATTGGCATCGCCATCGATGCTGCTACGAGCGAGATGTACAACGATGCTGATAAGACGTATAAGTTTTATAAAAGCAGCGGAAAAGTCATCAGCAGCGATGAGATGGTAGCCTATTGGTCAGAATGGGTAACAAAATATCCGATCATCTCCATCGAAGACGGTATGGCAGAGGATGACTGGGCAGGATGGAAAAAACACACTGTAGCAGATGGATCCAAATGCCAGCTCGTAGGTGACGACCTGTTCGTGACAAATGTGAAGCGACTTCAAAAAGGAATCGATACCGGCGTGGGAAACAGCATCCTCATCAAAGTCAATCAGATCGGTACCATCACAGAGACCATAAACGCGGTGCAACTTGCACAGAATAACAGCTACACGACCATCATGAGCCACAGGAGTGGTGAAACGGAAGACACTACGATCGCAGACCTCGCAGTGGCATTGAACTGCGGTCAGATCAAAACAGGTTCCGCATCAAGGACCGATAGGATGGCGAAATACAACCAACTCCTTCGAATAGAAGAAATGCTTGGTATGAATGCGATTTATCCCCGCGGACGATTCCGCTTCGGAAAATAAAAAACCATTGCCAGCATGCGGATGCGATTGCCATAGCTTCCGCGTGCTGGTTCATCAAAAACCTGTAATTTCAAAGCATAAAATCATCAGAATGCTTTTCGTAGAAAAGATTGCGGGGTGGGTAAAGAACAAATACATCATTGCTACATTGTTCTTCTGCGTGTGGATCCTGTTCTTCGATCATAATGATCTGTTACAGCAGGTGAGCCGCAAAAATGAATTATCCGACCTCAAGTCGAGCCGCGACTATTACCAAGCCCAGATCGAACTTAGCAGGAATGAACTCGAAGAGCTAAAGATGAATCCAGACGCACTGGAAAAAATTGCAAGGGAAAAATACCTCATGAAACGAGATAATGAACAAGTTTTCGTGGTTTCACCAGGAAAATAATTAGGAAATTTACGATTGGAAGCAATAATCCAACAATGCCTCCGTTACATATTCGCATACACCCTATTTCGAATTACCGATCCCTTTTGAAAACATAGCAGTCACAATCCTACAAAAACTAAGGATGGCGGGAAATAATAAACACTCCCGGTTAAAAACTGTATTATGAAAAACAACGCAAACGGTGATTTGATCAAATTTATTTACGATGAAATGTCTTCACTGGAAGAAAAGACATACAAAAACAAACTCGAAAACGACCCCGAACTTAAAGAGGAATGCAGATCCCTCAATAATATCAGGATGAATCTTGACTCGATCTCCTATTCACCCTGTGAGCATACACTCGACAGGATCATGAAATATGCCAAATCTCCAAAACCTGTAGAACAATCCCGGTAATTGACGGGATATGACTAGATTAGCGTTGATTTTATCCTTTCATGACGACGCTACAGCGATATAAAATCGCCTTGGATTATTTCAGGGAACATCAACCGGATGCCGAAACGGAGCTATTGTATGACTCACCTTATCAGTTACTGGTTGCTGTAATTTTGTCTGCTCAATGCACCGACAAACGGGTCAACATGACCACACCGGCGATCTTCGAACGCTACCCCACAGTAGAATCCCTTTCAGAGGCAAGCTTCGATGATTTGTTTCCCCTGATCAGAAGCATATCCTATCCCAATAACAAAACAAAGCACCTCATCGGCATGGGTAAAATGGTCATGGCCGATTTTAAGGGTGAGATACCCATGACGGTGGAATCACTGGTGAAACTGCCAGGCGTAGGTCGTAAAACAGCGAACGTGATCACCTCAGTCATTGACCAGCAACCGAATATGGCAGTGGACACCCATGTGTTTCGCGTTTCAGCGAGATTGGGACTGACGCGGAACGCGACAAACCCTCTCCAGGCAGAAAAACAACTGATCAAATACATCCCGAAGGAAATGGTCCATAAAGCCCACCACTGGCTGATCCTGCATGGCAGATACACCTGTACCGCCCGCAAACCGGCCTGTGAGAAATGTGGTCTGAAGGAAATCTGCCGTTACTTTGAAAAAACACAAAAGAAAAAGTCAATATCAGCCAAACAGTCCTGAAGGATCAGGACCTTTAGCAAGCAACATCCGGATGGCCGGAGATGTATGAGGCAGATCCACCATTACGAAAAGATAATACCCACCCGCTTATGAAGGTCAATACCCGCATCCAGCTTTCATTGATGATGTTCATGCAGTTCTTTGTCTGGGGCGCATGGTATGGACAGATGAGTAAATACCTGACTGTTCAGCTGAAGGCCAGCGGAGACCAGGTGGGGAGCAGCTACGCTGTATTCTCCATCGCCATGATCGTGGCACCATTTTTTGTGGGTATGCTCGCTGACCGCTTCTTCCAGGCACAACGCGTCCTTGGCGTACTCAACCTTATTGGCGCCGGTATATTGTATCTCATCTCCACCGTTCATGACGCAGACATGTTCGTATGGATGATGCTGGCATACTGCCTCAGCTTCGCTCCAACGATCGCCCTGACGAGCTCGATTTCAATGAGGCATATGTCTGACCCGGAGAAAGAATTCCCTTCAATACGCGTATTTGGTACCATCGCATGGATCGCAGTGGTCAATCTTGTGGGTTTTATGGGTGTAGGTGATAAAGTGGATATTTTCCGCATCGCCATGATCGCCGCCGGATTGTTGGGGATCATGGCTTTCTTCCTCCCGGCAACGCCACCAATGAGTCGGGAAAAAATAAGTTTCGCACAGATCATCGGAAAAGATGCATTCGTTTTGCTGAAGGACAGATCTTTTGCCATTTTTTTCATCTCATCGATCCTGGTCTGCATCCCTCTGTCGTTTTATTACACTTGGGCGAATCCTTCCATAACAGATGCGTATCAGGCAGCTATGCCCGGAGTCGACCCAGGCAATTTCAAGGTCGAAAACAAGATGTCGCTTGGACAAGTGTCCGAAGTGGTGTTCATGCTGCTATTGCCGCTCGCATTCCGTAAATATGGGGTGCGGAAGATATTGGCCATTGGCCTGATCGCATGGGTCTTACGATTCGTATTATTCGGATATGGTGGTGCAGGTGAAAGGGAATGGATGCTTTATGCAGCCATCCTGCTGCATGGCGTGTGCTATGATTTCTTCTTTGTGACGGGAATGATCTACACGGATCAAAAAGCAGGGAAAAGGATCAAATCTCAGGCCCAGGGACTCATCACACTGGCCACTTATGGAGTAGGAATGTTCATCGGCTCCTTACTCGCCGGCAAAGTGAAAGATCGGTTCACAAGTACCGGAGAAGGTACAATTGCAGTGACGGACTGGCTGAGCGTTTGGCTGATACCTGCCGGGATCGCTATCGTGGTTTTGATATTCCTCCTGGTTTTTTTCAAGGAGTCAGACCTTCGCCAATCAAAATATGAACGATAACCTAAAATGATCGCACCAGTCTGCTCAGAGGTTTCTCAGCACTTCACGGTCTCCATACAAAAGCAATCATCCATAGGGTCAGGATCGATCGACTCAATATGCCATTTTCGTCTCATCATCCTTCCATAACCTGAAAGCCTGAAGCGCTTCATCCCGGAGCAACTGCTGCGTGGGAAGTTGCCTGTCAGCATGGCTTCGGGCTATCTCCTGATAGATGAATTGATCGTCAAATTGGATATCCGCTGCGTCCTGCTGTGTGTTTGCAAAGAAGAGTGCAGAGGGACGGGCCCAATAGATGGCACCGAGACACATCGGACAAGGCTCACAACTGGAATAAATCTCACAGCCTTCAAGTGAAAAAGTACCCAGAACCTTGCATGCGGCACGGATGGCATTGATCTCGGCATGAGCCGTTGGATCATTATGGCGTGTGACTTCGTTCACTCCGCTCGAGATGATCACACCATCTTTCACGATCACCACACCGAAAGGTCCACCGTTTGATGATCTTACGTTCTCGACTGAGAGCCGTATGGCTTCCCGCATGAAGGATTTCTGTTGTGGGGTGAATGTCATTGCATGTATTGTTAGCATATTCGTGTATTGGCGCTGCCATCGATTCAATACTCCTTTGAGTATGCCCGTATCATGGCAGCCAATTCTTCCTGTGTCGACCTTGTATCGTCAAGCAGATACCAATCATTGACCTTCGAGATCAATTGCTTGAGCTGCATTCCTTCCGACTTCCATTGACTGACAAGGCTATGAAGTGCTGCAGGCCTGGGCCCCCAGGTGACAAGCTCGCGCAACTCCATATCCAGGCAAATGAGTTTGGGAATGGAACGCGCTCCATCCGTCAGATAAGCATCCATCAATGCCGGGTGCTGATCACGATACAACAAACACAATGTCACTTTTCCCGGAACCTCCCGCTCGATGGCTGCGAATAAAGGAACACAGTATGCCGCGTCACCACACCATCCCTCTGTCAATACAAACCAAATGGAAGGAGATGCGTCATGCAAGGCCTGCCGGAGTTGATCTGATACGACGTATGAAGAATCGAACCCATCCATCATCTGCACATTATTGCTGATGTAAGGACGCATCTTTTCTTCCTGCTCTCCAGCAGGCGGAGCGGATAGTAATTCGTTTATACCTGACCGATAGTCTGCATAACTGAGGGCAACATCCAGTAGGTCCTTCGAATATGAATATGACATATCTGATGATTTATATATGATCCTTGTCCGGTATACCGGCATTCCCATCCTGGATCACCAAAGTGGCAATGTCGACTTTCCCTTGCGGGCATTATGATGTCGAGCTATACCATCCGTGAAATAAGGCATCCGGGACAATGCAGACTGCTCGGCCACATACTAAAATGACAAATGTGATCGTACTGATTTCAAGGAAGTCTGCGTGTAAAAATACGCTGCCGCAGATTTAAAAGAAGTTTTAAAAAGGCCACCGACATCAGTGCTCATCATCAGTGCCGTTAATCTGAATTGATGATCTTCACGGTCCTTGTACCTTTCGCCTGCCTGATCCTGTAGACGAATGTGACATTTATTTGACGGGGCCTGAAACCAGTCATCGCAGTGGTTTGGAAATTGGGTCCTTCGACCGTGTACCGCACCTTCCGCGTATTGAGCACATCCAGCACGTTCAGCGTGATCGTTGCCTTTTGCTGCAGGATATCTTTGCTCATGGAAAGGTCAGCAAAGAAATACCCTTTTCTTGTTCCCTGCACCAGTCTTTGGGGCGCATCGTAGTTCATTCGTAGCTGAAGATCGAAGTCTTTTTTCAGGCTGAACCTTGAGGTCTGACGCGCAAACCAGCTATAAGTCCGCGTCTTGTATTCCGGAAGGATATTGCTGCCATCGACACGGGCATGGAAAAAGTTCACATTGCCATCGAGCTTCCACCACTTGTATGGGGAGTAACCGGCCGTGAACTCGATACCATAAGCCTTTTCGGAATTCAAGTTTTCCGTCCGTGTCACTGCATTTCCGGATGGATCTACACTGCGGATCCGGTCGATCTTTCCCTCTGTCCGGCGAAAATAAACTGATGATGTAAACGACCCTTTTTCGAATGATTTCAGATGTCCCAGCTCAAAAACATTGCTGAATTCCGGATCCAGATCAGGATTTCCACTGAAGAAATTCCGGGCATCGGAAAAGGTGACATATGGGCTCAGATCGTTGTAGAACGGCCTTCTCACGCGGCGACTATAACTTAGCTGTACCCCATTATTGTCCGGCAGGGAATAAGTCATATGACCACTGGGGAAAAGGTTCGCGTATGTGCGCGGGTTCTTTTGGTTCGTCTCTTTGAGGGTCGTCGTGACGTCGGTCCACTCTGCCCTCAAACCACCCTGATAGGAAAACTTTCCTGACTTGTTCCCGATGATGCCATACACTGCATGAATGTTCTCGGCATACACGAATATATTGTCAAGGCCGGGCAAGGGATCGAATCCACCGGAGCTGTTCTTTTGTGAAACGACATAATCATTGACCATATTTCTGAAACTGCTGCGGATACCGGTCTCGAACTTCCCTTCCTTCCCGAGAGGCTTGACATAGTCCACTTGAAACAACCACTGCCTTTCCCACTCATCATTCAGCGACCACTGTTGCAGTGTTTTTCCGGGATCCGTAGGCCTCCCGTCAGCGTCGACCGGCATCTGAAGATAGGTCTGGTCTGAGTTCTCCCAATAATCGAGGTACTTAGCCTCTGCTATCAGCTCATGCCCCTTCCGGGCGAAGGATCTCTTGTAATTGAAAGATATCTCTGTGTTGGGTTCTGTCTCATCTTCGTCCTGTGTTCTTTTCGTGATATGCTGAGGATTTCCCTTGTTAAAAAGATAATCCTCGTATCGGAATTCCCGGAAACGATTTCCCTGGCTTCTCCTGTACAGGAAGGCAGCAGTGAGCACACTTTTTTCACTGAAATAATAATCGAGACCCGTCCTTATATTGTTGTTGAAACCCGTGAAATCGGCCTTATCGACCTGACTAAGAATGAAAATGGAATCGTTCCTTGACAACTCCTGATCAAGTCGTCCACGGGAGGGTTGGATGCGGTAGGCAATACCATAGTTTATGAAGAAGTTGATGTTCTTTCGGCGATAGTTAAGATTGGCCGCAAGTCCGAAATTGGCAGGCTGACCAGTGATCAGTTCCACAGACCCGTTGAATCCTTGCCGTTTATCTTTTTTCAGGATGATGTTGAGTATACCGGCACTGCCCTCCGCTTCGTAACGTGCGGAAGGATTGGTGATGATCTCGACCCTTTCCACCATACTGGCCTGGAGATTGTTAAGTCCGCTGCCTCCTTTTATACTTACGAGCCCGGATGGTT
>JBIKIB010000142.1:0-8362 GCA_044361845.1 Chitinophagaceae bacterium
GCAATTTTGGCGGATACCCGGAGGCTTTTGAGCGAATGAGCAGGGGATGTGGATGAAGTGGGATCAAGCCTTTATCTTTGCGCCCAAATTCCGAGCATGTTCAACGGTCAAAAAGTGGTAGTGGTGCTTCCTGCGTACAATGCAGAAAAAACGCTTGAGATCACATATCGGGAGATCCCTTTCGACATTGTTGACGAAGTCGTGTTAGTCGATGATGCCAGCCGCGACCATACCATCGAAAAGGCCAGGGAACTGGGCATACGGCACATTGTCCGCCACGAACAAAACAAGGGCTACGGCGGAAACCAGAAGAGCTGTTACCGGAAAGCACTCGAACTCGGGGGAGACATCGTGATCATGCTGCATCCCGATTATCAGTACACCCCGCACCTCATCCATGCGATGACGAGCATCATTGGCAATAAGGTGTATCCTGTGGTGTTCGGCAGTCGGATCCTCGGCAATGGCGCACTCAAAGGTGGCATGCCGCTGTACAAATACATCGCAAATCGTTTTCTGACACTCACACAGAACATCCTGCTCAACCAGAAACTTTCGGAGTATCACACCGGCTATCGTGCATACAGCAGCGAGGTGCTTCGTTCCCTGCGCATGGAGGCCTGTGATGATGATTTCATTTTCGACAACGAGATGGTATCGCAGATATTCTACAAGGGATATCAGATCGGGGAAGTCACCTGCCCAACCAAATATTTCGAAGAAGCAAGCAGCATCAACTTCAGCCGGAGCATGAAGTACGGGCTTGGCTGTCTGAAAGTTTCTATTGTGTTCCGCCTATGCAAATGGGGATTGATGAAAAGCAAACTGTACTGACAAGGTCCGCTGCCAGCGGGCAATCCCCTTCTCCCCGGAAAATCATTTCCGTTTCATGAAAACGAAACCGTTCTTCTCGTAGAGGATCACCAGCCGCTGCCCGTGTGCTGCAAGGACGCGATCCTTTTTATTGAGCCTTGTCACAAGGTAGGCGGGTTTATCGAGATCCGCTGTCAGCAGCCATTGTTCATCTTTGGATTCCTTCCGGTTCCCGGGCTTTACTCCGAAATAAAAATAAGGACCATAGCTTTTGTAGCCGACCGTCTCCACATACACGTCCTGTCCTTTCAACGACTTGAAGAATTCGATGGCGGCATGCTGTGAGTACTGTTCGATGCGTGGTGCAAAGGAAGTGAGCAGTACCTGCATCACAAAGATGGCAGAAAGGAACAGCCATAAAAAAGCCTGATGGTATTGTTGACGGCGGAGCCGGATCGTGGCAAGGATCACTGCCGCCAGGAACAGGATGCCCGGCAGCATGAGGTGGTATCCCCAGGTGACATCCGCCTGTAGGTTGGCAACGGCAAAAGGATCCTTTGCCAGCAAGGGTTTCAGCCAGTGGATATTGTTTCCCACCAGCGGCAGGCCGATGAATGCGATGCTCCAGATGACCCCGATGATCAATATGGCTGTGGATTGCCAGGTACGGATGCGGACCGTCCCGGTGAGGAGACCATACACTGTGGTTGCCGCAAGGTAGCCGATGGGGAAATAAGCGAAGGATGAATAGTGGATGATCTTGGTCTTCACCAGGGAGAACACCACGAGGATGACGATCAGGGAAGCGATCATCATCTTGCGGAAGATGGCGACACGACCGGTCTCCGTGGCATGGGAACCTGTGCTAAAGATCAGCAGGGATGCGGGGAAGCATCCTATCAGCAGTACAATGAAATGGTATCCCGGGAACCCGCCATGTCCGGCGTCTTTTGTCTGTGCAAGGCGGATCTGGTAGGTGAAGAACTCATTGACAAACCACCATCCATGCTGCATCACTTCGAGTCCGAACCAGACAAGCGTCACGGCAAGTACGCCCAGGGCCCAGTACAGGTAGTACCGGAAGGGTACCCATCCCTTTCCCCGGTTCAAGAGGATGTATGTGAAATAGGTGAGCAATACGACGAGCAAGCCCACAGGCCCTTTGGTGAGCACCGCCATCCCGGTGAACAGGGCGGAGAGCATAAGGGTTCGGATATGCCCGGTGTCTTTTGGCTGCTGCGAAAGGAATGCAGACAGAAAGTGGATACCCAGGAAGATGAACAAATTGAACCAGGGGTCGATGATCCCGCTCTTGAAATAGAGGTGTGCCAGGAATGTACCGGCATGGATGAGTACCCACCATCCGGCGAAACGCATATCATGCACACGCCTCCCGATGCCAAAGAGCACCAATAGCGTGACGATGCCGCAGATCGCATTCGGCAATCGCGCCGCAAACTCACCCACACCGAAGATCTTCATGGAAACGACCTGCATCCAGAAGAACAAAGGGGGTTTCTCCCAGAAAGGTTCGTAGTTGATCTGCACACGCATGTAATCCTTCGTCTCGATCATCTCCCGGGCACTCTCAGCGAAGTTGATCTCATCCCAGTCGAAAAGATGCACATTGCCAAGGGAGTGGATGAACAGGATCGCGGATGCCATCGCGATCAGGGTGAAGGCCGACAGACGGGTCAGTTGCATGCGCAAAAATAGCGGAAATGACTGTCAGGGAATTATGATATTTATGCCCTGCAGGTGACATGTGACGAGGATCATTCATGTGTGATTTTAACGGAAATACATCTTCATGTACTAATGCTTTTCGGTTAAAACCGCCGTCAGATGCGACATTTGGTAAAATTATCCCGTTCACCAAAGAATCAACTTCATCATGAAAAAACTCATTTTATCCACCCTGGTCGTGCTGGGTTCCGTGACCCTGCTGACGGCACAGGACCTCAACAACGATCCCCAGTTAGGCATCAAGGCCGGAGGGAACATATCGACCATCAAACTCACGGACAAGGTACCGGCAGGTTACTCCAACGGCTGGATATTTAGACCCGTAGCCGGTTTGTTCGGGAATATCCCCGTCAGCAAGAGGGCATCCATTGCAGTGGAAGGATTGTATTCCGGCATGGGTGGTGTCGTCAAGCGCGGCAACAACCTGAAGGACCTGACGCAGCAGCTCGGATACATCTCCCTGCCGGTCATGCTGAAGATCCACGCAAGCCGGAGCCTCAAGTTCCTCGGCGGCGTTCAGTGGGAAAGCATGCTGCGTGCGAAACGCATCGACGACCAGTTCAACACATCCATCTTCAACGATGACGAAGTGAAGAACCACCACTTCGGTCTTAATGCCGGATTTGAATTCTGGCCTGCGTCGAGGTTTCATATCGGAGCCCGCTATATCCATGGGCTCAGCAGGGTATGGGTAGCCGATCCCGTGACCCGCAACAGGGGTATCCAACTCAGCCTCGGATTTGTCATCGGCAAAAAAGCCGCTGTAGTCGCACCCCTGGCGGCAGTCGTACCGGCGGTGGTGGCGAAGCCCATCGATACCGACAACGACGGTATCGCAGATGCGGATGACAAATGCCCGGCAGTGGCCGGAGTGGCGAAGTACAAGGGATGCCCGGTCCCTGACACCGATGGCGACGGCGTCAATGATGAGCAGGACAAATGCCCAGCAGTCGCAGGCCTGGCAAAATACAACGGCTGTCCGATCCCGGACACTGATGGCGACGGCGTCAATGATGAAGAAGACGAATGCCCGAATGTCGCAGGCGTCGCGACCTACAGGGGTTGTCCGATACCGGATACCGATGGTGATGGTGTGAACGATGATGAAGACAAGTGCAAGACCATCGCCGGCCCGGCAGAGAACAATGGTTGCCCGAAGATCGATTTCAACGCCAATAACGTACAGTTCCTGAGCGGCAGTTCAACCCTCACCACTGCTGCGAAAGCCGAACTGAACAAGCTGGCGAATATCCTGAACAAGGACTATCCACTGGTCAGGGTGGGCATTGAAGGACATACCGACAATACCGGAAAAGCGGATGCCAACCAGCTGTTATCTGAAAAGCGTGCAGCCGCGGTGAAGACCTACCTCGTCAGCAGGAAAGTGGATATCGACCGTTTGGATGCCGTAGGATACGGACAGGACCAACCGGTTGCTGATAATGCCACCACTCAGGGAAAGGCCCAGAACCGCAGGGTAGCATTCAAGATATCCGAGCAATAAAAGACCCATTCGAAAACGAGCATATCGAAGCGGAGCGTCGCAGGTTCAAATGAGCCTGAGGCACTCCGCTTCTTGTTTCATCCAATGCTTACACATGATGAAATAAATCGTAACATTGATACCCATGAAAGATCTCTCATCACAATTCCTACTGCGTAAAGACATCCACTTCCTGAACTTCGGTTCATTTGGTGCGACCCCGGTGCCGGTATTCGAAAAGTACCGGGAATGGCAGTTGTTACTGGAGGCAGAACCGGTACAGTTCATCGCATTCGACGGGCTGGAGTATCTGGCAAATTCAAGGGCGGCACTCGCCCGATACATCAACTGCGCGGATCCGGACGATCTGGTGTTCGTGACCAATCCTTCGTATGCCATCAACACCATCGCCAACAGCCTATCGCTGCAGCCGGGGGATGAAGTGTTGTCGACGAATATCGAATACGGAGCCTGCGACAGGGCATGGGATTTTCACTGCAACAGGAAGCAGGCGGTTTACCGAAGGCAGAAGATCACCCTTCCCCTTGTCAGCAAGGAACAGTTCCTGAAGGATCTTTTCGCAGGCGTGAATGAACGGACAAAAGTCCTGTTCATCAGCCATATCACCAGCACGACAGGCGTCATCCTGCCCGTCAAGGAGGCATGCGAGGAAGCCAGGGCCAGGGGACTTGTCACCATCGTCGACGGAGCCCATGTGCCGGGGCATATCCCGTTCGACCTATCGGATATCCAGGCGGATTTCTACACGGGAGCCTGCCACAAATGGATGATGGCACCCAAAGGCTGCTCCTTTCTTTTTGCGGGAAAAGCATATCAGCAGATGCTCGATCCGCTGGTCGTGAGCTGGGGATACAAGGCGGCAAAGCCCTCTCATTCACAGTTCCTCGACTACCACCAAATGAACGGCACCCGCGACTTCTCCGCATTCCTCACCGTGCCCGCCAGCATCGAATTCATGGCAGAACACGACTGGCGAAAAGTCGCAAAAGACTGTCATGATATGGTGATCGGTCAGGCCGGAAGGTTCTTCTCATTGCTCGAAACCGATCCCGTCTCCCCGCTGGATGATCAATGGATCGGACAGATGATCAGCATCCCCATAAAAAGTCCTGAACCCGAAATACTGCAACGCAGATTGTTCTCACAGTACAGGATCGAAGTACCACTGATGCGACAGGAAGAGGATGTGTACATCCGCTATTCCATTAACGCCTTCAATACCGAAAAAGACCTTGACGCATTGCATGCCGCACTCACAGAGATCAGGTCTGAAGGAAAACTCATCCGATAGGTGATCGGGATCGTAGTCCGTCATATGACAGAAATCACTTCAATCTCGAGAGAATAACTATATTAGAAGATTAAACGAACATTGCCATGAATTCTTCATCTCGCCGCCGTTTCATTGGGCAGACCGCTACGGCGGCAGCCTCATTCTTCATCGTCCCCCGTTTTGTGCTGGGCAAAGGCCACACTGCTCCGAGCGATCTGTTCAGGATCGGATTCATTGGAACAGGGAAGCAGTCGAGGGGATTGCTCAATAATTTCAAAAAACAACCCGTGAGGATCGTCTCAGGTGTGGATGTGGACGCCACCAAGCTGGCACGATTCAAGACCCTCGCAGAAAAAGCATATGCCGAGATGAGTGGCCTCGCACCGACGGGCGGATTCAAATCGTTTACGGATTACCGTGAGTTACTGGCGGACAAGGACATCGACGGCGTGGTCATCGCCACTCCCGACCACTGGCATGCCATGCAGGCCGTGAAGGCCGCCGCGGCGAAGAAACACATCTATCTGGAAAAGCCGTTGACGAGGACCGTCGCGGAAGGAAGGGCCGTAGTAGATGCCGTCGATAAATACAACGTGGTGCTGCAGACCGGCAGCATGCAACGCTCCTGGAAAAATTTCCGCCAGGCATGTGAACTCGTCCGGAACGGGTATATCGGGACCATCAAAGAGGTCGTCGTGAATGTCGGGGATCCGGCGATCCCATGGAACCTCGGGCAAGAGGAGAAACCGGCACACCTGGACTGGGAAGGTTGGGTAGGCCCTGCGAAATACCACCCCTTCCACTCCGAACTCTCACCGCCCGTGGAGAAGGATATCTTCCCCAACTGGAGGAAATACAGTGAATATGCCGGCGGCATCCTCTCTGACTGGGGGGCGCATATGTTCGACATCGCACAATGGGGCCTCGGTATGGATGAGTCAGGACCGGTATCGTTCAACCCGCCGTCGGACCCTAAAGTATTGCGCGGCCTGCGAATGGTCTACGCCAATGGGGTGGTCATGAAACATGAGGATTTCGGCCGTGGCTTCGGCGTGCGGTTCATCGGAGAAAAAGGAACCATCGATATCGCCAGAAACTATTTCGACAGCAACCCGGCCAATATTTCCACCGCAACGATCCAGGCCGGGGAAACGCGGTTGTATACAACCGACGACCATTACGCAGACTGGATCAACGCCTGCAAGAACGGAACGAAGCCCATCTGCCATGCCGAGGTCGGACATCGCTCCAACTCTGTTTGCGCCCTCGCGAACATCGCCTACCAACTCCGCCGCCCGCTGACATGGGACCCGGCGAAGGAACGGTTCGTGAAGGACAAAGAGGCCGCTTCGCTGTTGCTGCCGCATTACCGAAAGGAGTGGAAAAGCTGAACCAGCCCCTGATCCCATACCTGGTTCACAAACAGGAAGGATCCTGTGTGTGAACCAGGTATGGTCGCCGGTCATCAGCACCATCACACCGCAAGAAAAACCAGTTGCCGAAATCCATTCATTTCATTGACCTATGGATCGTCGTCATTTCCTTCGAACATCCGGCATCTTCAGTGCTGGTATGTACACAGCACAGGCAAGGGCCATCGCCGGACCATTCCTGCCGGGAGAGATATTGCACAACATCCCGGCCGATAAGAAACTTGACCCTGACTGGGTGAAATCCCTGTCAAAACGCGGTATCGTGACCCGTTATCTCAAGTCGAAGAACGAACTCAGATACATCGGCATGCCGGTGGGAGGGGTCAATGCGGGTACCGTCTACCTCGGCGGAGACGGAAGGCTCTGGCTCTGGGATATCTTCAATGAAAACCAGAACGGGATCGACCCGAAAACGATAGACTGGCACAGTGAAGTGCATGCGGGGAAAAAGGTACGTTCGCAGGACGGATCCGCATATGTACAACCGGCAGTGGACATCCGTCCGTTGAAGCAGGGATTCGCCTTCCGCATCAGCATGGGCGAGAAGAGCATCATTAAAAAAATGGAGTATGGCGACTGGGATGAGATCGTCTTCGAGGCGACCTATCCCATGGCCAAGGTGAGGTATGTAGACAAATCTCTGCCCGTGGAGATCGTCGCCGATATCTTCTCCCCATTCATTCCACTGGATGATAAGAACTCATCCCTCCCCTGCACGATCCATTCCTTCGAAGTCCGCAACAGATCCGCTGAACCTGTTGAAGTGGAGATTCTGGGATGGTTGGAGAATAAGGTCTCGCCCCGCTCCGCCCATGGCAGCGACCAGCGCATGAATGAGGTGCAAGGATCCGGAGAGGCGTCATTCATCCTTTGCAGCATGCGGAAGAACAACGATCCAAAACAGGCCGCAGAAGCGGATTTCGGCACCATGGCCATAGCACCACTATCCGGAACCGGTGCATGCCAAACCGACTTGAAGCTTCCCATCGATGATGCATCATTTTCGGGCTCAGGACCTGAAATGTCGGTTAAGGATCACCGTGAGTCTCTTATCGGAGCGGTCGTATCCCGGCAGAAGATAGAGGCGGGGGGTAAGGCCAGGCTGGATTTCATCATCAGCTGGCATTTCAAGAACCTGCAGCTGCACAAGAACATCGCTGACAAAGGACGATACTACAACAACTGGTTCGCATCCGCCGCGGACGTCATCGGTCATGTTCGGATGAATCACCGGAAGCTGTCGGAAGAGAGCCGTGCATGGAAAGATACCTGGTATGACTCCACGCTTCCCTGGTGGTTTCTTGAGCGGACATTCCTGAACATCTCCTGCCTCGCCACCACCATGGCACACCGGTTCGAGTCCGGCCGTTTCTATGCCTGGGAAGGCGTAGGTTGTTGCCCGGGGACATGTACCCATGTCTGGCAGTATGCCCAGGCGATGGGTCGCATCTTTCCTTCCCTCGAAAGGGATACACGGGAGCGCGTGGATCTCGGCATCTCGCTGAAACCCGACGGGATGATCCGTTACCGGGGGGAGGCGGCAACTGGTCCTGCCATCGACGGTCAGGCAGGCACGATCCTCCGGATATGGCG
>JBIKIB010000143.1:0-8327 GCA_044361845.1 Chitinophagaceae bacterium
ACCCCGGCGGTGCATGGATGCCACGGCTGGAAGCTGTCGGAATACCTCGCCATGGGGAAGGCCATCCTCTCCACGCCGATCATGAACGAGTTGCCGGCACCCCTGGAGCACGGGAGGCATGTGCATTTTGCACAGACAGATGAAGGTATGCGGGAAGGCGTGGCAATGCTGCTCCATGACCCTGCTTACCGGGCACATCTTCAGGAGGGGGCGCGTGATTATTACCGCCATCATGCCTCTCCTGAAGCCGCTATCAGGGTGATCCTCGAATCCGATCCCTTTCTCAAATAGATCATGTTATCTGTCCACCACCCATCGTAGGCAGTGCCTGGAACTCACTGGCGGATGGACTTGCGCGTAGCCATCCTTTGTGTGAAAGCCACCCTGATAGGATATGGGCAGGGTCTGTTTCGTTTTGTTTTTCGGGGGGGGGGCTTCACCATCCGATCCCGTAATCCTCGCCGTGGTTGCTGGAGCCGCCCCAGAAACTATTATGTTTCCAGTCGAAAAAGATGGCATTGATCGGGCCGGATGTGCGTTCCTCGAAAGTCATTTTGTATCCACGTCGGGCGAGGTCTTTCCTCACCCAGGGCGGTGTGTCTTGTTGCAGCAGGATGCTTCCGGGCTTCGGTTTCCGGTCTTGTCCACCAAGTGACAGATGGTGTTGGTTGGTGTTGATATTTGCCGCTTCGCAGGCTTCCTGGACGTTCATGCCGAAGTCGATCATGTTGACGAGGAACTGCACGAGGTTCTGGTCCTGCGTATCACCACCTTGTACGCCGAAAGTGACCAGGGGTTTGCCGTCCTTCATGGCGAGTCCCGGTGTGAGTGTGACTCGAGGGCGTTTGCCTGGTTCGACGACGTTGAACGGGTTTTCTGCCGGGTCGAGGACGAAGCTCTGCATGCGTTGGCTCATGCCGATGCCGGTATTGCCTGCGATACAGGCAGGTATCCAACCTCCGCTGGGTACGATGGATACCACCCATCCTTCCTTGTCGGCCGCTTCCACCGAAGTGGTTCCGAGAAAGGCCGTCTCAAGGTATTCTTTGTTCACGGGTGTTGTGGAGGCCGTGCCATATTTTTTGAGCAGGTCGAGGTATGGATTCGTCTTTCCTTCGAAAGGATAGGGGTCGCCCGGGGCAGTCTTCGGGTCGTTCATGTCCTTGCTCATCTGCTTCACCCTTTCCTGAGCGTATGCTTTCGACATAAGCCCCTGCATTGGTTCTGTCGGCGGGAAGTATGGATCGCCGTAGTAGAAGTCGCGATCGGCAAACGACATGTTCAGGACCTGGCACATCGTATGGATATAATCCGCGGAGTTATATCCCATGGCCTTCAGGTCGAATTGCTCGAGCATATTCAACGCCTGGAGCATCATGGGTCCCTGGGTCCATTGCTGGAGTTTGTACACATCCACGCCGCGGTAATTGGTGTGTAGGGGTGTTTCTTCGAGCACTTTCCAGTCCGCGAGGTCCTTTTCTGTGATCAGTCCACCCTGTTCTTTACTGCCCCGGATGAACTCCTTGGCGATATCCCCTTTGTAGAACCGGTCATAGGCTGCTTGTATGGCTTCTTTGCGGGATTTTCCTTTTTTCAAAGCATCCTGTTCGGCATCGACCAATTTTTGAAGGGTGTTTAAGAGATCCTGCTGCACGAATACCTCACCCGCCTCAGGCGCTTCTCTTTTGTCACCGACATGCGGAAGAAAGACTTTCTTCGAGTATGGCCATTCTTTTATGCGTGCCTTGTTCCGTTCTATGCTGTTGGCCGTTTCCCCATCGATGGGATAGCCTGCTGCGAGTTCCATCGCGGGTTTTAGTACCTGCTTCAGGCTCATGGTGCCGTATTCAGCCAGCATATGGCAGAGGCCTCCCGGGATGCCTGGGGTGACAGCCGCGAGGGGGCCGTATTCAGGGGGGTAAGAATATCCTTTTCCTTTGAAAAAATCGGCTGTTGCGCCCGTGGGTGCGACTCCGAGTGCGTTGATGGCGATGATCTTTTTCGTCCTGGGGTCATGGATGATGGCTTGTGCCTCACCGCCCCAGCTGAGTACGTCCCACATGGTGCAGGTCGCGGCCATCATGGCACAGGCCGCATCGACGGCATTGCCCCCATTGTTGAAGACCGTGGCACCGGCTGTGGCTGCCAGTGGCTTGCCGGTGATGGCCATCCAGTTTCGTCCGTGCAGGACAGGCTTCTGGGTTTTTTGGCCCAAGGCGTTCACAGATAGGATGACCATCAGGATGAGGATCGATTTTTTCATGTCAAGGTTGATATGCGTTGAGGAATATGCTAATTTCCTGAAATCCTGCGGAGATAAACTTATTTTAGGGAAGAACTTTTACGCTTATTTTCATGGGGCAAGATTCATAGCCAAAACGCAACAACTTATGCAAGGATTCGAGACACTCGACTGGATCGTCATCGCGCTTTATTTCATATTGCTGGCAGGGGTGGCCATTTGGGTCATGACCCGAAAACAGCAAACGACAGAAGACTATTTCCTTGCGGGACGCAACCTGGGATGGTTTGTTGTCGGAGCTTCCATTTTCGCGTCCAACATCGGATCGGAGCATGTCGTAGGGCTTGCAGGCGCAGGTGCCGGTGGTAAAATCCCTATGCTGATCTATGAATTGCATGCATGGATCGTACTCATGCTGGGCTGGGTGTTCCTTCCATTCTATCTTCGGAGTGGTGTCTTCACGATGCCGGAATTCCTGGAAAGGCGTTTCAGTCCGGCTACCCGTTGGTTCCTGAGTGTTTTCTCGATCCTGGCTTATGTGCTCACAAAAGTATCGGTGACCGTCTACGCCGGTGGGATCGTGATTTCCTCCCTGCTGCAGATCGATTTCTGGTTCGGGGCGCTGATCACGGTCGTGCTCACGGGGATCTATACCATCCTTGGAGGGATGCGTGCCGTGGCTTATACCGAGGCTTTGCAGACCGTCATCATGGTGGTCGGGTCTGCGGTCCTTACCTATTTCGGACTCAAGGCTGCAGGGGGTTGGGCAGGTGTCAAGGAAAATCTCCCGCCGGAATATCTGAATATGTGGCGGCCGAACAGTGATCCCGACTTCCCATGGCTGCCACTGCTGATCTCAAGTACTATTGTCGGCATTTGGTACTGGTGTACCGATCAGTACATCGTGCAGCGGGTGCTTGCTGCCAGGAATATCCAACAGGGGAGGAGGGGTACGATTTTCGGGGGACTGCTCAAACTGTTGCCGATCTTTCTTTTCCTGATACCGGGTGTGGTGGCTCTTGCACTGAAGAATAAAGGGGAGTTGCAATGGGATTCCGCCGATCAGGCCTTTTCAACACTGCTCATGCAGAAGATGCCGGTGGGCCTACGCGGCCTCGTTGCTGCCGGACTGATGGCTGCACTGATGAGTTCACTCGCGTCCGTTTTCAATTCCTGCTCCACGCTTTTCACGGTTGACATCTACAAAAAGCTGAGGCCCATGGACTCTGAAGAAAAGCTGCTGCGCATCGGACGTTACGCCACCGCCATCGTGGTCGTACTGGGCATTGCATGGATACCCATCATGCAGAATATCTCCGGCGTACTCTATGAATACCTGCAATCCGTACAATCCTACATCGCACCACCGATCACCGCTGTCTTTCTGCTTGGCATCTTCTTCAGTAGGATCAATAGCCAGGGAGCCATCTCCACGCTCGTGTCAGGACTTGTCGTTGCCGGGTTGCGCCTATCGCTTGAACTGAGCCGTGACAGCCTGCCGGCCGGCGGTATCCTTCACACCATCGGAACCGTCAACTTCCTGACATTCTCCGCATGGTTCTTCCTGTTCTGTGTTGCGGTATGCGTGACCGTTAGTCTGCTGACACCTGCTCCTTCGGAGGAGAAAGTGCGCGGACTCACCTTCGGTACGCTCACCAGGCAGCAGAAGGATGATAACAGGGCCAGTTACAATATCCCGGATATCGCACTATCGATCCTGGTACTGGCTATTGTGGCATTTGTGATGGCGAGTTTCACAGGGTAGCATCCATGCCATACGGACATCTGAATAATAAAAAAAGCATGAGGCCGGCGATCGTCGGCCACATGCTTTTATAATCATTGTTGAAGTCTGTTATCAGTCTTTCTTATTCCCCTTGCCGCCGACACGTCCGATCTGGAACAGGATACCGAAGTCGATCGTGGTGAACTTGCTCTGTGATTCGAGGTTCCATGGATTCCCGTTGAGGCCCGGCACTTCGATCTCATCTCCGCCACCGAAAAGCAAATGATACTGGGCCTGGATGAATGGTGACACTACTCCGGTATTGAACTGGATACCGGCTTTAGGCGCTATCCCGAAGTTCGTGGATTTATTTTCACTGACGTTGACATTCCCACCTGTTTGAACGACGGTATTGGAGAAATACAGTCCGGCGTCGGTGCCGATGTAAGGCTGTACCCTTCTTCCGAAAAACACCTCCAAAGTGCCTGCCAGCTGTGTCGTGGCATCACCTGAGCGGTAGTTCGTTCCGGCGGAGGTGTAGTCCTGATAGTTTCTGAGCCATGACCTTATGGTACCGCCCACGGCCACACGATTGCCGATCTTGCCCTTCGCCTGTGCACCGATACCGTACTGACCTTTTTTATCGCCGCCAGCCCCTGTCAGGTAGGATCCCTGCACTCCGATGATAAGTTGTGCAGATGCCTGCTGCCCGACGAGTATGGCAAGCATGAATCCAACGATGCTACTGATTTTTTTCATGATTCTTTTTTTTTGAAGCCGTAAAACTATTCATAAAGAATGTTCCGCGGATCATCTGTGTGCATTTTTGCATGAAAAAAACTAACGGTAACGCATATTCTATATTGAGCATGTGAGTCTTTTGATGGCGTTCATTTGATATTGATTTGGGAACTGTTGAAAAATGCCTTTTATAGGGCTGATGTCCTTCTCAGATGCTGTGTAGGGTGGGGTTCTGACGACATGATTTCTTTTTTTCATATCATTGCAACATACCCGGAAAATGAGATTTCAGATGCATTCATGTACAGGGTATGTTGGTGAAGGGAAACAAAAAAGCCACCCCATAGGGTGGCTTTGCAGTGGGTCATCTTATGATCAACGGATGGCTTCGCGGCGGATCACGTTCAGTGCTCCACCGGCGCGGAACCATTCTATCTGTTGTTCATTGTAAGTATGGTTCACTTCGAATTCCTCACGACTGCCATCTTTGTGGTTCAGTGCGACGGTGAGTGGTTCGCCGGGAGTGAAGTTTGTGAGGCCGAGTACTTCTATGGTATCATCTTCCTGTACTTTGTCGTAGTCGGCCTTATCAGAGAAGGTGAGGGCCAGCATTCCCTGTTTCTTGAGGTTCGTCTCATGGATACGGGCAAAACTTCGAACGAGGATGGCGCGGACACCCAGGTGGCGTGGTTCCATTGCGGCATGTTCGCGGCTCGATCCTTCTCCGTAGTTCTCATCTCCCACAACAATGGTGCCGATACCTGCCGCTTTATAGGCTCTTTGGGTGTCGGGCACGGTACCATATTCGCCCGTGATCTGGTTCTTCACATTGTCGGTCTTTTCGTTGAAATGGTTCAACGCACCGATCAGCATGTTATTGGAGATATTGTCGAGGTGTCCGCGGAATTTAAGCCATGGTCCTGCCATGGAGATATGATCCGTCGTACACTTTCCCCTGGCTTTGATGAGTAGTTTCAGTCCCTTGAGGTCGGTTCCTTCCCAAGTGGAGAAAGGCTCCAGCAGCTGAAGGCGTTTGGAGTCCGGACTAACGGCTACGATCACCTGGCTGCCATCTGCGGCCGGTGCCTGGTAGCCGGGGTCTTCCACCGAGAATCCTTTGGGGGGCAATTCGAAACCTGAGGGTTCGCTGAGTATCACATCTTCCCCCTTGTCGTTCTTCAGGGTGTCGGTCAATGGGTTGAATGCGATCGTACCCGCGATGGCCATTGCCGTCACGATCTCGGGAGACGCCACAAAAGCGTGTGTACTGGCATTGCCGTCGTTGCGTTTGGCAAAATTCCTGTTGAAGGAGGTGATGATGGTATTCTTGCGGTTGGGGTCATCGATGTGGCGAGCCCATTGTCCGATGCAGGGTCCACACGCATTGGCGAGTACGACGCCACCGACTTCCTCGAACTGGCGGATGAAACCATCCCTTTCGATGGTGAAGCGAACGAGTTCGCTGCCGGGGGTGATGGTGAATTCCGCATTCGCTTTGAGGCCTTTTGACACGGCATCTTTGACGATGGAGGCAGATCGGCTGATATCCTCGTAAGAAGAGTTGGTGCAGGATCCTATGAGCGCCACTTCCAGTTTGGCCGGCCATCCGTGCTGTTCAACGGCTTCTTTGATCTTCGAAATGGGAGTGGCCAGGTCCGGGGTGAATGGACCGTTCACGTAAGGTTCGAGGGTGGTGAGGTCTAGTTCCAGCACCTGATCGTAATATTGTTCGGGGTTGGCGTATACCTCAGGGTCTGGGCGCAGGTATTCGCGGATACCATTTGCGAGTTCCGCGACTTCTTTTCTGCCGGTGGTCTCCAGATAGTCGGCCATTTTATCATCATAGGCGAAGACGGAGCAGGTGGCCCCGATCTCTGCACCCATATTGCAGATGGTACCTTTGCCGGTGGCACTGATATTGTCAGCACCTTCACCGAAATATTCCACGATCGCACCGGTGCCGCCCTTGACGGTCAGCTGACCGGCCACCCAAAGGATGACATCCTTGGCTGAAGTCCATCCGCTCATTTTTCCGGTAAGCTTCACGCCGATCAGTTTCGGCATCTTGAGTTCCCAGGGGAGTCCGGCCATCACATCCACGGCATCCGCACCGCCGACACCGACGGCAACCATACCCAAACCACCGGCATTGGGCGTGTGAGAGTCGGTTCCGATCATCATACCACCCGGGAATGCGTAATTTTCAAGCACCACCTGGTGGATGATGCCTGCGCCGGCCTTCCAGAAGCCGATGCCATATTTGTTGGATATCGATGCGAGGAAGTCATAGACCTCCTTATTCGTGTCGAGTGCTGTGGCGAGGTCCTGCACGGCGCCTGACTTTGCTTGTATGAGGTGATCACAATGAACCGTCGAGGGCACGGCAACTTTGACGCGTCCGCAGGTCATGAACTGCAGTAAAGCCATCTGCGCCGTGGCATCCTGCATGGCAACCCTGTCCGGCGCAAAGTCCACATAGTCCGTACCCCGCTCGAAAGCTGCCCCGGCCGGCTGGGAGAGATGACTGTACAATATTTTCTCCGAAAGCGTAAGGGGGCGACCCACAAGCCTGCGGGCGGCTTCCACCTTCCCGGGCATGTCCGCGTATACCTTCTTTATCAAATCCAAGTCGAAGATCATGATATGTATGGTTTAAGTATTTGATTTTCAGTCTAAAATGCTGAACCGGAAGGTCATCCCTGTTGATCTGTGAAAGAAGCAAGGGAGACTGAACAAAACCGGTGAAAATGTGTTTGAGGCGCTTGTCGCCAGCCAGTCACGCGAAATTAATCAAAAACAGGTTCCGCTGGAAACGGATCCTTGATTTATCTGGAATACTGATATCTTTGTCACATGCATAATTTCAAAGACTTTATTGAGATGAAAGCATTCGGGGTTTGTTCCCGGATGGGGGAGGTCCTCGGGATCTCGACACTCACCATCCGTAAGTATTTCATCTACATCTCCTGCCTGACGATCGGATCCCCTGTGATCATTTATATTTTTTTGGCATTCTGGATGAATGTGAAACAATATATCCTCAACGCAAGAAGGAATCCGCTCAGGCATCTTTGATATTCCGTCCGGTATCACCATCTCCCCGTCACCGGCCATCCGCCAGTCTTTTATCCTTTTATTAGTGCTTACCGAAATGGATTTTCGGTTCTGATCCATTCCGGATCCCTGCAGACCACACCGATAGCGTCCATCCCCTCAACTCACCACGGCTTTTCTGATCCTGACAAGTTCCGCCAGCAGGTTTTCCAGCAGATCCAGTTTCAGCATGTTTGCTCCGTCGCTTTTGGCCACGGATGGATCGGGGTGTGTTTCAATGAACAATCCATTGGCACCTGTCGCAATAGCGGCTTTGGCGATCGTCCCGATCATCTGCGGATTCCCGCCTGTAACGCCACTGTCCTGATTGGGCTGTTGTAGGGAGTGCGTGCAGTCCATCACCACGGGCACACCATTGGATCGCATGATCGGAATGTTTCGGTAATCCACGATAAGGTCCTGGTAGCCGAATGTATTGCCTCTTTCGGTGAGCATGACCTTGTCATTCCCCGCTCTGCGGATCTTTTCGACGGCGAAGCGCATGGACCCTCCGCTGAGGAACTG
>JBIKIB010000145.1:0-8274 GCA_044361845.1 Chitinophagaceae bacterium
GAGAAAAAATTCAGGGCAGGGCAGATATGGGACTGGCTATGGCAACTCAATGCACAGAGTTTCGCGGATATGTCAAACCTCTCCAAGGAACTCCGCGAAAAACTCGGACAGGCATTCACCCTCCCGGCACTGGTCGTTGACGCCACACAATATAGTGCCGATGGCACGATCAAGTCGAGGTTCCGCACCTTTGATGGTCACTTTGTGGAAGGGGTGATGATCCCGACCACAGAGCGCCTAACGGCCTGCGTCTCCTCTCAGATAGGGTGCAGCCTGAGTTGTAAATTCTGTGCGACGGGTTACATCGAAAAAAAGCGAAACCTACAGTTCGACGAGATATACGATGAAGTGATGCTGATCAACCAGCAGTGTGAGAAGATCTACCAGAAAAAACTCACCAATATCGTCTTCATGGGTATGGGTGAACCGCTGATGAACTACCGGCAAGTCCTTAAAGCCATCGAAAGGATCACCGCCCCCGACGGACTGGCCATGAGCCCTCGCCGGATCACCGTCTCCACTGCGGGCGTATCGAAACTCATCCGACAGCTGGGCGATGACGGTGTGAAGTTCAACCTAGCACTTTCCCTGCATGCCGCTACGGATAAGAAGCGAAACGAGATCATGGCGATCAACGAATCCAACAACCTGAAGTCACTTGTGGAAGCACTCAACTACTTCTACAAAATGACAGGCAACAAGGTGACGCTCGAATACATCCTCTTCGATAAATTCAACGACACCCTGAAGGATGCGGACGACCTGATAAAAATCTACCGACAGGTACCCGCCGACCTGGTGAATATCATCGAATACAATCCGATAGAATTCGCGCGCTTCAAGAAACCTGACGAACAGACGGTAGAGGCGTTCATGACATATCTCGAAAAAAACCGCGTGAACTCGAGACTCCGCAAAAGCCGAGGCAAGGATATCGACGCAGCCTGCGGACAGCTGGCCAATAAAGAGATTCCCGCCTATTAATAAAACCACCCGGATGACAGGTCCGGGCAACCCGACAATATGAAGAAAGGACATCAGTTCGAAAAGTTCATCGTAAAGAAAAAGAACAGCGTTATAAAGGAGGAGATCCGGCAGGAGAAACGCAAGGTTAAAAAGCAAAGATCGGATCAGATAGAATTCAAGAAGCAAACCAAAAGAGCGCAAGCGGCCATCGGCGACCAATCAACCGGTACAAACCAGGTGAAACCGGGTCCGGTGAAGCCGAGCATCGTAAAAAAGCCGACCGAACAGATGCCGCTCAATAAATACATCGCTCACTGCGGCATCTGCGCACGAAGAGATGCGGCCCTTCTTGTAAGGGATGGAAAAGTACGGGTCAACAACGTGGTCGTGACGGAACCGGGTTTCAAACTGGCGGATAATGACGAGGTGACGATCTCCGGCAAGAAGTTATTCCCCGCGCGGAACCTGGTTTATATCCTGCTCAACAAACCGAAGGACTTCATCACCACATCTGAGGATACACATGGCAGAAAGACCGTGATGGATCTCGTCAAGAGTGCCACCAACGAACGGATCTATCCCATCGGACGGCTCGACCGGAACACGACAGGCGTCCTGTTGCTCACCAACGATGGCGAACTCACCCAAAAACTCTCACACCCGAGCTTTGAAGTGCGCAAGACCTATGAAGTGAAACTCGACAAGCCCCTGACGAAAGCCCATTTCGACAAGATAGTGGCCGGTGTGAAACTGGAAGATGGCATGGTCTATATCGATGCACTGGCATTTGCCGATGCAAAGGATAAGTCGATCATCGGCATCGAGATCCACAGTGGACGCAACCGCGTCGTCAGGAGGATATTCGAATCCCTGGGGTATGATGTCAGGAACCTCGACCGTGTGATGTTCGCCAACCTCACAAAAAAGAACGTGGACCGCGGCAAATGGAGGTTCCTGAAAGAGAAAGAAGTCAGGCTCCTGAAGTTCATGAACAGCTCGTTCCTCCGAAAGACCAGAATAGATCCTGATGAGCTCGACTGACCCGATACCATTTTCCCCAACCCTTAACGCCCATTCTTTTTTGAAACCGGAAATCATATTCGAATCTCCTGAGATCATGGCCGTCAACAAACCATCCGGTCTGCTGACACTTCCCGACCGCTTCGACGGAGAGCTGCAATCCTTGAGGGGACTGCTCATAAAATATCACGGTCATGCATACACGATACACCGCCTTGACCGTGACACCAGCGGACTGATCATCTTCGGAAAGACACTCGAGGCGCAACAGCACTACACAAAACAATTCGAAGAAAGAAAGGTGGAGAAAACCTACCTGGGACTCGTCATGGGCCGCATGGAGCAGGAAAGCGGCACGCTGGACCAGCCCATCGCCGAGCATCCGTCTGTAAAAGGCAAGATGTCGGTACAACGGCAAGGCCGGTATGCTGTCACGCACTTCACCCTGCTGGAGACATTCAGCAAATACAGCCTGCTATCGTTCCGGATCGAGACCGGCCGCACACATCAGATAAGGGTACATATGCACAATGCCGGCCATCCGATCGCATGCGACCCGATCTACGGGAATGGAGCACCGATCCTGCTATCCGCCATTAAAAAGAATTTCAATCTGGCAAAATCCGCTGATGAAGAAAGACCCTTGTTGAACAGGCTTGCACTGCATGCATGGCGTCTGAGCCTGGAAGACATGCAAGGAAATCTACTCCAGCTGGAGGCCCCGCTGCCTAAAGACATGGATGCATGCCTGAAACAATTCAGGAAATGGTCGAGCTGACCCCATGGGGACAGACGGCTGCCATGATCGGCCAGGTAGTCATTTCTCAGGGCTAGTGCATTGCGCCTCCCCGTGTGAGGGAGGATTTCCCGAACCGCCCTTTCACATCATCGATGGCTTTATATAGCCCGGCTTTTTTCTGGGTGTCGGTGAAAAGATTCGTTTGGAATGCATCCGCGGTCAGTTCACTCACCCTCACACCGAGCAGCCTCACCTTTTCGCCTTTGCGGTAAAGCTTCCTGAAAAGCTCTCGGGCGAAAGGGATCAGCTCGTCATCGTAGAAAGTATAGGGAATGGCTCGTTGGCGGGAGGTGGTCTCGAAGTCAGGGTAGCGGATCTTCACCGTCACACATCCGGCCATCTTGTTTTGTTCGCGAAGCTGAAAGGCGACTTTCTCCGTCATGCTCACCAGCTCTGTCAAAAGCATACCTTCATCGCCGATGTTTTCTTCGAAAGTCTGTTCGGTGGAGATCGACTTGGCCTCATGATAGGGGTGTACGGCGCCATCATGATACCCCCCCGCTTTGCGGATCAGTTCACCGGCACTCGCCCCCATCCTGGCAGAAAGTACCCCGAGGGGAAAGGCTGCCAGTTCTCCGATGGTCGATATCCCCATTTCCTGAAGGATATGGAAGGTGTGGTCCCCTACACCGGGGATACTACCCACAGATAAGGGTGCGAGGAATTCCGCCTCCATACCATGCCGTATCTGAAGGTATCCGTTTGGCTTTGCCTCATTGGTGGCCATCTTGGCGACCATCTTATTGGATGCAAGTCCGAAGGAGATCGGAAGTCCGGTTTTTTCCATGATCTCCTCACGAAGGCTGACCGTCCACGCCAAGGGATCGTGAAAACGGTCCATCCCCGTCAAGTCGATATAAAATTCATCGATCGATGCTTTTTCAAACATCGGTGCTCGGGCTGCGATGATGTCTGTCACCCATCGGGAAAAACGGCTATACTCACCCCTTGACCCCTGCAGCACCAGTGCCTGCGGGCAGAGCTGCACGGCTTTTTTCATGGGCATGGCAGAGTGCACTCCGAACTTCCTGGCCTCATAGCTGCAGGTGGTGACGACGCCACGCTCTCGGCTGCCCCCCACGATCAGAGGCTTTCCCCGAAGTGTAGGGTCATGCAGGATTTCAACCTCCACGAAAAATGCATCGAGGTCGAAATGAGCGATATTGCGCAGTGGTATGGTCTCCCCCACGATGGGCATCGATTGGGTTAAGGTTTACAGGTGATTTTCCCATGCATAAAAGCCTCGCAAGCCCGGCACATGACCCTTTTGGCAGGCGGGGCTTCCGGAAGAACCAAGATACGAGATTGGATCGATCAGGAGAGATATACGTCCAGTAGACCATCGGGTAGTTCGACCTCCACGTTTCGCTGCTTGTGGTCCAAATGCACCAGTGTCGACTCGTTGAGGGGAATCAGTACTTCCTTCTCCTGTATCTCCAGCCTCAGCAAAATCTGCAGGGGTTGCTCAATGACCTCCAGGACCGGGCCCAGGTCATCACCGGAAGCGATCACATGATACCCGAGCATGGAGATGGGTGCATTTTTGGATGCGAGGCTTCGGGCCATCCCTTCCGGGAGCCAGACCCCTTTTTTCAGCAACTGCTGAGCCTTCTCCCGCGTCGTGATACCATCAAAGCTGATGTATGTTTCACTGTCGGTTTTTGCAGTCATGTCAATCGGGAAGTAGGGCAGGAAACTCCCCTTCACCAGTTCTATGAAAAAGGCATCCACCCCCTGAAAGGCAGTTCTTTTTCCGAGCTCATGCTTGATGAGCAATGTGCCGTCAAGGCCATGCGTGGCCACTATGGTACCGATGCGGATCTGGGTTTCCATGGTAGAAATGAGAAAAGCCCCTTGAGGAGGCTTTTCTGCTAAAATTTAGAAGTGAATCATTCTTCAGTTTTGGGTTCCACATCCGGCTGGCGCTCTGGACGGCGCTGTGGGGGGGGTGGAGGTGCTGAAGGCCTGCGGCCACGGCGACGATTGCGTGACGCTTCTTCCTGGCGCTGGCGGATCCTCGTCTCGTGTTCCGTATGCCACACCTGGAATTTCTCCATGGCGGTGGCTTCATCGAACAAACCGAGGGTTACACCACGCAACAGGTGTTTCAGGTAAAGCACGCCTTTGTAAGAAAGGATTTTGCGGACCGTATCAGTCGGCTGGGCGCCTTTATGCAGCCAGTCCAATGATTTTTGGCGGTCGATCTGAATCGTTGACGGAACAGTCAACGGATTGTAAGTGCCGATCTTCTGGATGAACTTGCCATCCCTTGGCGCGCGGGCATCTGCCACGACGATGAAGTAGAACGGCCTTTTCTTACTTCCGTGACGTTGGAGTCGGATTTTTACAGCCATAAAAAATGGAGATTTTTTTTGGGTGATTAAAGAAAGGGTTACTGTCTAATGGAGGGCGAAATTAGGACTCGCAGAGGACATCACAAAACAAAAATTCGAAAATTGAAAGAAACATGAAAAGTCTCAACGCCGTCCGGGGCCCATGCGCATACCTGCCGGCATTTTCTGCATGACTTTCATCATGTCACGCATCTGTTCGAACTGCTTCATGAACTGGTTGACTTCGGAGATATCCTTCCCACAGCCTCCAGCGATGCGCTTCTTGCGGCTGGGATCGAGCAGCTCAGGGTTGGCCCGTTCCTGAGGGGTCATGGAACGGATGATGGCTTCCACGCCCTTGAAGGCATCGTCGCTGATGTCCACATTCTTCATTGCGCTGCCAATACCGGGTATCATCGACATGAGATCCTTCAGGTTACCCATCTTTTTGATCTGCTGAAGCTGGTCGAGGAAATCCTGGAAATCGAACTGGTTCTTACGGATCTTCTTCTCCAGCTTTCGGGCTTGTTCCTCATCGAACTGTTCCTGGGCACGCTCCACCAGGGTGGTGATATCGCCCATGCCGAGGATACGCTGTGCCATACGGTCGGGATAGAAGACATCCAGCGTGTCCATCTTCTCGCCGCTGCTCACGAATTTGATCGGTGCATTGACGGTATACCGGATGGATAGTGCCGCTCCACCCCTCGTATCGCCGTCCAGCTTGGTGAGGACCACCCCACTGAAATCCAAACGGTCATGGAACGCTTTGGCGGTATTCACCGCGTCCTGGCCGGTCATGGAATCCACGACGAAAAGAATCTCCCGGGGGTTGATGGCGGCTTTTATATTAGCGACCTCCGTCATCATGACCTCATCCACCGCAAGACGGCCGGCAGTATCGATGATGACCACGTTCTTATTTCTTGCTTTCGCAGCGGCGATGGCCTTTCTGGCGATATCCACCGCATCCTTGTTGTCAGGATCACTGAATACATCCACAGAGATCTGCTCTCCGAGGATCTTCAGCTGGTCGATGGCCGCCGGGCGGTAGATATCGGCTGCCACGAGCATGGGTGACTTTCCCTTGCGGGTCTTCAGGTAATTGGCCAGCTTGCCGCTGAAGGTGGTCTTACCCGACCCCTGGAGTCCCGCGATAAGGATCACCGTGGGATTCCCCGACAGGTCCAGCTCGCTCTCGCTTCCACCCATCAGTGACGACAGCTCATCCTGAACGATCTTCACCATGAGCTGGCCCGGGCTGATCGAGGTGAGGACCTTCTGCCCCAGAGCCTTCTCCCGGATATTATCGGTGAACTCCTTGGCGATCTTGTAGTTGACGTCAGCGTCTATCAATGCCTTTCGGATATCCTTGATGGTATTGGCAATATTGAGATCGGTCACACGGCTCTGACCACGGATCTGCTTGAATGCTGACTCCAACCTTTCACTTAGACTCTCGAACATGAGAATGGGTTTACACAAAAAAAAATGAACATCGTAAGATGTTCAATGAAACGGAAAACGAAATTACGAAATCAAAGGCAACAGTGGCTACCCCATATAACTTTTAAGATATTGACTGCGGGACGTGCTTCTGAGCTTGGTGATCGCCTTGTCCTTAATCTGCCGAACCCGTTCGCGGGTGATACCGAAACGGTCTCCGATCTCCTCCAGACTCAGCGGATGGTCCTCGCCGATGCCGAAGAACAGACGAATAACCTCCTGCTGGCGGTCTGTCAGCTGGCTGAGGGATCGCTGGATCTCCTGCTTCATGGAATCCACCCGGATCAATTGTTCATCCGTGTCAACCGCATTCGGATTCTGCATGACATCGATCAGGGTGCTGTCTTCACCATCCATCAGCGGACAATCCATGCTCACATGCCGAAAGCTGCTGCTCAGGGATGCTACGATCTCGTCCGTGTCCATGTTAAGGAATTCTGAAATCTCCTCTACCGAGGGCTCCCGCTCGAACTGCTGCTCGAGCGTTTGAAATGCCTTGTTCACCTTATTCGTTAAACCAACCTTATTCAGCGGCAGGCGAACGATGCGTGCCTGCTCCGCCAGCGACTGGATGATGCTTTGACGTATCCACCACACGGCGTAGGAAATGAACTTGAAACCGCGGGTCTCATCAAATCGCTGCGCAGCCTTGATCAGTCCGAGATTGCCCTCGTTGATCAGGTCGGGCAACGAAAGACCCTGATTCTGGTACTGCTTGGCCACGGAAACAACAAAGCGGAGGTTGGCTTTTGTAAGCCTTTCCAAAGCCTTCTGGTCACCTTTACGGATCAACTTTGCCAGCCTGACTTCCTCCTCAGCATTGATCATTTCCACCTTCCCTATTTCCTGAAGGTATTTTTCCAGACTTTGTGACTCACGATTGGTGATCGACTTGCTGATCTTCAGCTGACGCATGCTCATAGCGGAGTGGATTGTTTTTGTATCAGTTATCGAATAAGGACGGATTATCAGAGGGATTAACGATGGAGCTCATAAGATATTGTTAAAGCTCGGTCAGGTTTGCATACCCACAGTTACATCATTGATTGTTTAATTTATTGAAATCAAATAAGTTAGCCTCATATTCGTAATCAACTTTTTTTCATTTGGAGGATGATATGGGATGACGAAAAAAAAGATGCCCCCTGATACCGATATTTTTCTATTATTGCACAGTGTCGCAACCATAGTGGTTTCCGGCAACGAAACAACACCACATTATATAAACAGTCCTATAACAATGAGTAAACAACTGTATACTTTAGAATATCCGGTAAGATCTTCTGCCGCTATCTTGTATGAATTCCTGTCGACACCTGCCGGGCTGCAGGAATGGTTCGCCGAAAAAGTGGATGAGCGTGATGGCGTTTTCAGCTTCAGCTGGAACGGCTCCACCGAAAAAGCAAAGATCCTCGATCGGGAAGATGACCGTTTTGTGCGCTACAGGTGGTTGCATGCACCGGAAAACGAATATTTCGAGTTCGCCATCGAAAAATCAGAGGTATCAAATCAAACCGTACTGATCGTCAAAGACTTCGCTGAAAAGAAAGAGATCCCCGATCAAAAAAGGCTTTGGGATTTTCAGGTGAATGACCTTTTCCACCGTATCGGTAGTTGATCAGGAGAATCATGAAGAATCAGCAGACTGGG
>JBIKIB010000146.1:0-8249 GCA_044361845.1 Chitinophagaceae bacterium
CCAGGATCATTCATAATCCATTGGTGATTCCGGAAACCACGGCAACATCAATTTCCACAGGAAAAATTCGGATGGCGTTTGTAGCCAGGCTTGATTGTGAGATCAAATGCCAGGATATTGTGGTGAATGCATTAGCACACGAATCATTCGGGGAATTTGAATTCGTACTGGACCTTTTCGGAGAAGGTAAAGATCTTGATTATCTGAGAGAACTGATCGCATTCCATGGATTGGGTGACAGGGTCAGACTCATGGGGCATCATCCTAACCCCCTAGAAATATGGAATGATCACGAGATACTCGTATTGACCAGTCGTGGTGAAGGCACACCCCTTACTATATTCGAAGCCATGAGGGCCGGACGTACGGCTATTGTCACCAATACTGGCGATAGTGCCTTATGGATCAACGAAGAAAGAGGATATGTTTCACCGGCATCAACCATGGAATCTATACGGGATACATTGATGCGTGCCATGAAGGATAGGATATCCTGGGAAAATAAAGGCGAATCCTGTCGGAATTTCTTTTTTGAAAAATGGCAGGATCGCCATATAGCGGATATATATGGGGCTTTGGTCGGAGAAAATTCCCCAAAGGAAATCGGATTCAACCCGGAAACATACCTCAGCTATCTGGAAAATTAAGAGCAGGAAGCATGTTTTATTTATGTTGGATACGCAATAACAAAGTGATTCGTAAAGATCATGAAAACATATCTATGATGCTTTCAATGTTAAGGGAACTGATGCATGCAACTACTTTCTCCCAATAAAGAATAACAAGATTTTTCGTGAATATCACAACAATTGTCAGGTCTTAAATGGAATGATAAATCGATATATTCATCGCTTCAGGAGGAAATAATTTCCGACTTGAATGATGACTTCCTTATCCATCAAGTCATATTTTTCTCGATCACCCAATCTGCAGAAAACATAGTCATATTGTCCAACAAGACTCTGGAATCCTCGCTGATTCTTCAACAGATCGAAGTCCGTGTGTACCTTATCGATTTTATCAAAAGGCACGAGTCCATAATTCAGGGATGACAAGAACATGATATTTTTCTCCAGCCATCCCTCATCGACAAGTTGTTGGGTCATGGCAAACTGGTATTTACCATCCGATGCATACCAATCTTTCAAGGAAGTTTTTTGAGCATCCCAAAATCTTGTCATGTAATGACCATGCTTGACGTAAGAATTGAAAAGATTGAGTGAGATGCCGAACACAAAGAAAAAATAACCCACTAAATGCAGGTATCTTTTCAAATGAATCCTTGTCAGCGACATGATCAAAAAGATGATGATCAGGGCAAGCAGGATCAGTAATGGCAACGTGAATCTAGTGGGTTGCAGACTTGTTCCCACATATGCATGCCAAGGGATCAGCGACCCCAACAGAAAAAATAAGGGGAACTTCAGTTGACGAAGATCCAAACCGGACAACCTTGCAAAAATCAAAAGTATCAATGCGATGGCATAGAGCCATAAACCGATCTGCGTGTACACCTTCACCACAACCTTTCTCAAAAATGACGATCGGTTAGCACTGATTTCTTCTCCAACCAAAATACTATTCAAATCGATACCCTGGTGTGCAGCAATGTATGTGTGTTGACCAGCATTCCACACCAGAGGGGCAAGCGGATTACCGACCTGTAATTGGTTTTTAAGCAGGACCGGTCCTGTGAAAAATAACGGGATCAAACAGGCCAACATCATTGTCCGCCAGCCTTGTTTATTCCATATGTATAAAATACAAACAGAGATGGGGATGATGAGCTGAAGCCATGAAAGATACTTGATAGCACAAGAAATTGAAAAAAGTGCTACTAGGATCCAAACAAGAGGCCCTGTTATTTTAGGACGAAATAGAAGTGAAATAGCACTCAAGAGCAGGAAAGTATTGACCATATCCACTTTGGCAGCACCCAATAGGTACAAAATCCCTTGTGGAAAAAGCAATATGGTCAAAATGAATATTATTGTCCAAATGGGTGATAACAATATTCTACCGGTCCTATAGCAAAGGAAAAGCGTCAGCGCACCAAAAGTGGTATCCGTGAAGAGGACCGCCCATCTTCCTCCCATACCGTAAGCCTGCGCAAACAGATATTCGCAGGCCATGGGCATCGTTGTGTAGTTCGTCAAGTGGGGATTAAAGGAGAGACCCCGGTGATATACCCACTCCGTATTGGGTAAATAAAAACTAAGACCATCAATATTCATTGGTGGTGACGCGATCTGAAACAAATATGGCAAGGTGATGATCAAGAGGATCACAAATATTGCTGTCCCAGAAAATCCTGACTTGAAATAAAATTTCGATCCCCTCAACAGGAACATTAAAATTGAAAGTGCGTGCAGGATGTTCATACAGATCACCGCAGAAGGTCCTTTCAGGAATAGGGAGACGATCAAAAACAAAAGATGGTTGATGCCGAATCCAATTCCAATGGCAACAAAGCCGTCAAACCCATCATTCTTTACGAAGTGAAATGCCAGTTTCCCCATTGAGAACAAAGACCCGATCGTGAATATCGAAGCGAAAATAGCTATGATGATATCTGGAAGGGATTGGGGATACTCCATCTAAGAAATCTAAGACTTAGTTTTGTAAACAAATGTACAAAGATGTCCGATACCTGCTTGTCTGTCATAATACCAACATATAATCGTCCTGACCGTTTGCGAAACTGCCTCAAATCCCTCACCATGCAACAATCAGTTCTTGCAGCCTGGGAAGTTGTGGTAGTCAATGACGGAGGAGTGGATGTTACGAAGATTGTCAATGAATTTTCAAGCATCCTGAATGTGGTATATGTCAATCAAGAAAATGCCGGACCTGCAAAAGCCAGGAATCATGGAGCGGAAAATGCCCAAAGCGATTACCTGGCGTTTTTGGATGATGACTGTGAACCAACCACTGACTGGATATCCAACATTGTCTCTGTGATCAAACCCGGCATTCTCATTGGAGGCAAGGTTGTGAACATACTGAAAGATAATGTCTACTCCGAGTCTTGCCAGAGCCTCATAGATTATCTTTATACAAGACTCGATGACACGACAGATATGTTCTTTACCTCGAACAATATGTGCATCTCCCGGGCTGACTTCATTAAGACAGGTGGTTTTGACCCATCATTCCATACCTCTGCCGGCGAAGACCGTGAATATTGTGTACGTGCCGCGCAAGCAGGTATTCGCCTTATTCACGTACCTGAAATCAGCATCGGTCATGCACATCACCTCAACCTTACCTCTTTTATAAGACTGCACTTCAAATATGGACGTGCCGCAGACACATATCGTAAGTCTGTCCATAAAATGGAAATCAAAAACCGCACAAACGGCGGCAGTGGTTTCTATCTTGGAATGCTTTTATATCCCTTCAGAGAACGGCTACACGATCCATTCAAGCAATCGGTTCTACTCGCGATCAGTCAGGCGTGCACAATAAGTGGATACCTGTACCAACATTTGACCGGAAGAAATTGATCAGTACAGGAAAGATCATTTACCCTCCTCGTGGTATTCATCCTCGGTATTCAATTCCCAGATCGTGTGTTTGTCCTTTCCGCCAGCCTGCATCACTTCCACGGCCTGAAATGCAGTGAGCATGGAATGATCCTGATTATTATATTTATGCAAGCCATTCCGTCCCATGGGATAAAGATTCGAAAATGTATTTAAATATTCCGACACCTTCCCTATATCGGTATAGATCCCAGTGTAAGATGGGTATGCTTTCGGACATCGAACAACAGTGCCATCGATATAATTAGAAGCATCCAATACCCCTATCTGTTCTAATTCCTGGAGTGCGAGCTTTATGAGGGCTTCATCATCCGAATTCCAAATCTCGTCAGTATGGCTACAGAAATATTCGGCACCGATCCAATATCCCTGACCTGCAACCATGAATGGACTCCAGTTGTTGAATATCTGCATCCTGCCGACATTTACACCCTTATCCTGTATATAGATCCAGTTATCGCTTATGAATTTTCCATTTTCATTTTCGAATTTGAGATCAGTGAGCTTAAGTCCCACAATAAGAAAATCCCTGTATTCCAAACCGGAAAAAATTTCTGCAACATCCTTTGGCACTGCGGAACCAAGCGCTAAAGACAGTTCCTGCAAAGGCATGGTGGAAAAAAGCTCATCGCATTCGATCGTCTCCGTTTTCTGACCATGGACATAAGAAACCTGTGTCACCCGTGTCCCATCCACATGTATTTGAGTCAGTCTTGACTCCATTTCAATGTGCACCCCTTCTGATGTACACCTTTCCGCCACCTTTTCCCAAAGCATACCAGGACCTTTGGCAGGATAAAGGAACTTTTCAGTAAGTGTACGGGATGTATTTTTTGAAGTACTCCGGCCAAACCCGATCATTTTCCGCAAACTATGCCATATCAATTCTGGCACCTTCAAAGACTTTACCCGCTGACGACCCCATTCCGCACTGATTTCAGTACAGGCCTTACCCCAAACTTTTCGGGTGTAGTCTTTGAAGAACATTTTATAAAGCTCCCTGCCAAATCTGTTGATATAAAAATCCTCCAAATTCTTTTCGGGGTTGATGGGCTTGAGCCACGAGATCATCAGATCCCTTGCGATGCGAAGAGACCGTTTCTTCCCCAGATTGATCACCAGATTCATATTCAATTTCAGGGGGTAATCATACATCCGTTGCTTGAAGTAGATCCGGGACAGACGCGGCCTTATGAGCATGGCATCCTGAGCGCTTCGCCACAAAAGTTTTTCAACATCCACCTTTTTATTGTGATAAGTGATCTCACTATGCACATGCGTGGTATCAACGACCGGCATGAAGCTCGCCCACCATTCCAGCACCCTTTCAGACTTTGAGAAAAAGCGATGACCACCAATATCGATCAGATTGTCTTTGTAATTGACTGTTCGACTGATGCCTCCAACCTGCTTGTCTGACTCCAAAACAACGATATCATACCCCGAATTCCGGGAAAGTTCATAGGCGGCTGTAAGTCCGGCAGGCCCGGCACCAATGATCACGATTTTTTTTTTATGCACGAGCGTCTTTAATTTTTAAAAAATTACGACGCTCATAATATGGACGCCACCACTAAAAATCACTTCAAACCACTAATAAATTCCAGGTTTCAGGGACACAAATGACCCGTGAAAATTAAGATTACTCATCATTCGAATAAATATAAACATTAAAAACATTCTATACTCGTTGACATATGGGTACATCATGATGTTTTTTTAATATTCACAATAAGTGAGTCCTGTAAAAAAATAAAAAAGTGTTTTTCCAACACTGATCTACAAACATATTTTAAAATCGATAGAGAGCATAGATTTTCAGTACAACTGCTGTTTAAATGTCATGAGACAGATCAGTTGAGCTCCTCACCTTAAAACAGCATGATAATGATCAACATTTTAAGGAGCATCCAGATCCTGAACCCATACATCAACAAGAAAACCAAACACCGATCTCATAACGCTTGAAATACTGTCATGTCCGACCTTATGGATTGTCAGAATCATGTACACATACCAAAAAAAAATCTAACCAAATCAGTCAGTATTGCACCTGTAGTTTCATGACCTGCAACAAAAAGATGTATGCACGCCATGGGATGAATTTAAGTCTTTACCCGATTCAGGAAAGGATATCCTTCCTCCTGAAGATGATTATTGATGCTGTCAGGAATAACAGGATATGCAGGGCAAGTATGCCTGCTGAACGCATCACTGCCGGAAGGTTCTCCACCGATCCAACGATCTGCTCGTTCATATCATTCACCGCCACATCGAAAAAGCCTTTCCAACCCAGCATATGCGTGGTGAAAAGATAAGGTTTCACTACATTGAAGATGGGAAGATTCAAGGAATTAAGGATGGTGAACACGATGATGATGCTCATTGTCGCCATGATCGGTCCGATGGAATTCTCCGCAAAAATACTCAGGAAGAAAGCCAGTGCAGATACGGTCACCATGGCAAGCATCGCATAGCCGAAGGCCGCGACATAACGCCACATGATATCCGCTTCAAGTATCTGAGTCACCACCTCACTTTTCATGATGATCATGTCATCGACACCGAAAATGAGCATGGAGAAGAAAAGTGTCCAGACGGCCATCCATACCAGCAAAGCGATCGTGTAGACGGACGAAGCAAGGAACTTACTGACGATGATCTGGGTACGGCTCACCGGCCTGCTGGCCAGCAATCGGAGCGTTCCCATGTTGGCTTCTCCGGAGATCATATCACCTGAGACAAGTGCGATCAACAGGGGTACATTCACCAGAAGTGTCTGCAGGATGATGTATGCCAGCAAGTAGCCGTTCAGGATCCGCCCCTCGACATCAAAGGAGTCCGACAATGCCTGCATCCCGAAATTTATGTACGTCTGACCATCGACATAGAATCCAAGCTGGATCAGCCATACGATCGCTGCAATGGCGGCAAAGGCAATGTATGTCCGCGGTTTGCGGAAGATCTTGAACAATTCAATTTGAACCAGCTTCCACATATGCCTTTTCGGTTGTGCGTGATAGAAAATATTCTTCCAGGGAATTGACGGGCCTCAAAGCGATCAGCCCGACGCCCATGCCGACGAGTTCCTTGACAAGTTCGGGAACATCACTGCGATGCACATTCATCACGATCCTCCCGGAATTCGATGACCGGAGACACTCACGCCAACGGGTATCTGATATTTTACCGATGCTTGTCGCATCATCAATGGTATCGATATGAAGCACCAACTGCTCGGGATCGACAAGTTCCTTCACATTTCCCTCCACGACCTTTTTGCCATGATCGATGATGATCATGCGATTGGCGATGAGTTCCATTTCCGCCAACAAATGGGAAGAGATGAGGAAGGTCTTCCCCTTTTCCCGACTCAGGCGCAGGATGAGGTTGCGCATATCCGCAATGCCCTGCGGATCAAGTCCGTTCGTAGGCTCGTCCAATATCACGAGGTCGGGATCATGCACGAGTGCACAAGCGATGCCCAATCGCTGCTTCATCCCTTGAGAATAGGTCTTCACCTTGTCAGCAGCCCGACCCGATAGACCTACCATATCAAGTGTTTCGTTCAAATCGTTCCTGCCACATACCGTTCCGCTGAGCTTTGCAAAAATGGATAGATTGTGATAGCCGCTAAGATATCCATACAGGTCGGGTTTTTCTATGACAGCCCCGACACGGGAAAGAATCTCCCTTCTATGCTGTCCGAGTTCCATCCCAAAGATCCGGATGCTTCCGGCAGTCGGCCGGATGAGGGTGAGAAGCATCCGAATGGTTGTCGATTTACCGGCTCCGTTCTGCCCTAAGAATCCAAAGACATCCCCTTTGAATACCTTGAAGGAAAGGTCATCAACGGCCTTGAAGGCTCCATAGTGTTTGGTCAGACCAGAAACCTCGATGACAGGCGGCGGAGACTGTAGACTGTGCATGATGGAATAACAAAATCAGGGGCGAGATGTTGCGTCTCGGACAATGAGTTGATGAGATTATTCAGGCTGATCGCCAGGATTTCCATCAGAAACCTTCCATCATGGTGCCGGATGGTCTGAAGGCTTATCATCGTATCCATGCATCAGAGGTGAGAGCAAGGCAGATGCTTGGTCATCATCCAAAAAAAAGGCCACGATCTCTCGCGGCCTTTCAACATGATATGACGGGGGATTATGCTTTATAAGCTGCCATCAGTTCCTTCGCCATTGCGATCATCTGCTTCAGACCATCTTCCGGAAGGTTTCCTTTCTTGAACTCAAGTAACAACTCAGGCATCTTGTTCTCCAGATTCAGGAGGAAATGCTCTTCAAACTCCTTCACATGCTTAACGGGTACAGGGCCCAGCAGTCCCTGGGTACCGAGATAGATCATTGCGACCTGCTTCTCCACGGAAAGTGGCTGATATTGACCTTGCTTCAGGATCTCCACGTTGCGTGCACCCTTGTCGAGTACGGCTTTCGTGGCGGCATCCAGGTCTCCGCCGAATTTGGAGAAGGCTTCCATCTCACGGTAGAGGGCCTGATCGAGTTTTAGGGTACCGGCAACCTTTTTCATCGATTTGATCTGAGCATTACCACCCACACGGCTTACTGAAATACCGACGTTGATAGCAGGGCGGATACCGGCGTTGAAGAGGTTTGATTCAAGGAATATCTGACCATCAGTGATCGAGATCACGTTTGTCGGGATATATGCGGATACATCACCGGCCTG
>JBIKIB010000147.1:0-8194 GCA_044361845.1 Chitinophagaceae bacterium
GAGGCTTTTGCACTCATAGAGAAAGGAAAATATGGCCTCGCCTTCAGCTCCGGCGTGGCCGCCACCGATGCCGTCATAAAGCTGCTAAACCCGGGGGATGAAGTGATCTGTGGGAATGATATGTATGGCGGGACTTACAGGCTGTTCACCAAGATCTTTGAAAAATTCGGCATCCGTTTTCATTATGTGAACACTCAGGATCCGGCCACTATTGCTGCACAATGCAACGAAAAAACCAAACTCATCTGGCTGGAGACACCGACCAATCCACTGATGAACATCACTGATATCGCTGCAGTATCAGCCATCGCCAAAGAGAAAGGCGTTTGGGTGGTGGTCGATAACACGTTCGCATCTCCTTACCTGCAAAATCCATTGGAACTCGGGGCGGATATCGTCATGCATTCCGCAACAAAATACCTTGGCGGACACAGTGATGTGATACAGGGAGCCCTGATGATGAATGATAAAGACCTTCGCGATCAGTTATATTTCATTCAGAAAAGCTGCGGTGCCGTGCCAGGACCCATGGACTGCTTCCTTGTCATGAGGGGGATAAAAACACTGCATGTACGCATGCAACGCCATTGCGAAAATGGACGAGCCATCGCCCACTGGCTTCGACAGCATCCGAAGGTCGGAAAGGTCTACTGGCCTGGATTTGAGGACCACCCAAACCACTCCGTTGCAAAGGCGCAAATGCGCGACTTCGGCGGTATGATCAGCTTCGAACTAAAAGATGAGGGCATTGAGGCAGCCATGAAACTGCTGTCATCAACAAGGCTTTTCGCGCTTGCCGAAAGCCTTGGCGGAGTGGAGTCACTGATTAACCACCCGGCCACGATGACGCACGCCTCCATACCGCGAGCAGAGCGAATAAAAAATGGACTCAGTGATACCCTGATCCGGTTGAGTGTTGGTATTGAAGACGTGGATGACCTTATTGATGACCTTGCCGCAGCGATAGGATAACCATGATCATCAACCAAATATCCTATTGACACCGGTCATTTACCCGGTGTCAATAGGATATTCCGGTACTCTACGGGACCGTGATCTCCCTGCAACATGATCGGTCCGGGTTCACCCTCCCGGCTATCAAGTGCACCACCCGTTATGCCCGGAATGATCTGTTCGACGATGACGGGCTTGCCATTGGCAATGACTGTCACAATCCTGCCGACGATGGTGATATCGAAGCTTTGCCAATCTCCAGCCGGCTTTGCTGCCATCTGGTTGGGCGTGAGAAAACCATAAATACCTGCAAAAAGAACATTCGATGGTTCCTGTCCAATATCATCCTGAACCTGTACCTCATAACGGCCCCGCAGGTAGATACCACTGTTGCTGAACTTCGGATACCTGAATTCTATATGGAGTTTGAAATCATTGAACTTCGCCTTTGTGATGAGATTAGCTCCTGACTGAGGACTCGAGAGGATACCATCCTTCACCACCCATTGGTTGTCGGGTCTGTCGGAATACCAACCAGTAAGATCCTTTCCGTTGAAGATCATGATCGGCTGACCCCACTCCGGTTTTTTACTGCGCACCAATGATGGCGCAGGCTCACCTGTGAATGATTGCCGGTCCCCCATGCTGCTGAGGATCGTGCCACTGATTTTTCCGTTTTTTATGACCCCCTCAAAAACCATATCCTTGTCGCTCTGGTCCCATTGTGGCGGTATGCTGAACAGAATCTTCCCATCTTTGTAATCTACTTTCGAGATCGGACGGGCACTCCCATTATGGGCTACGAAATATCCCACAAGGGTGTTGGTGCCGGATCGCTTCACCTCCAACCAGGATGGCACTGGTTTTCCACCCATGTCAACGGTAAGATCCCAGCGTCCGATGACATCATTCGGGTCTTGAATACGATCCATATCCATGAATTGATGAAAAGATGTAAGGAAAGTCAAAGCAAAAAAAGCAGGCAGAAAAATAAAAAAGTACTTTTTCATGGCAGAACGTCTTATGAACTGAAGGTAAAAAAGAAAACCATGCTATGAGTGCTTCACACCAAAATAACGAACCACAGAAGCCCTGCCAACATGATATATTCCTTCCCTTAGCTCGGTCTCCGCTTCATACAATTCCATTTGGGAGCATTCTGTAAAATCATCAGCAAGTTCCTGGGTGTCGTACAACATCGAAATATCCTTCGGACCGCCAACCTGCTCATTGACGCTATTGAAAGCAATATGCCTTTTACTGAAAGCTTCCAAAATGATGTATCCACCTGGTCGTAAAAAAGTAAGAAGCTTCCGGTGATAGCTTTTCCTTAGGGTGTCATGGAAGTGTGCAAATACAAGGACCAATGCATCAAAAGATGCCACCGTGAAAGCCGCCTCGCCAATTGATCCGATATGATAATCAATGGATACTCCTTGCTTAGCGGCCAGGGCATCCGCTTTCTTTTTTCCCTCCGCACTGATATCAAAAGCGGTCACCTCCCATCCGAGTGTAGCTGCATGAACAGCATTCCGGCCCTCTCCTTCCGCCGGAAAAAGAATCCTCCCTGGCTTCAATCCCGTTAGCTTCTGTCGAAGGTATTCGTTACTTTCCTCGCCATATGCATAATCCGATTCCGAATAGCGACTGTTCCAAAAGTCTTTCATTTAAATTGCATTGTGAATGATGGCCAGATCAGCCTTTACATGCAAGTAAAGCCCCTACTGCTGAAATCAATGTGATAATAATCACGCTGGGAAAGACGCCGTTATCTCATTTTTGCATTCAAATCAGAACCCAAAAAAAAGACCATGTATTTCCAACACATCTACGACAAGTCCCTGGCACAGGCAAGTTATTTCATAGGTTGCCAGAAAGCAGGTGTTGCTGCTGTGATCGATGCAAAACGAGATGTAGATACTTATATCGAGATCGCTAAGCAGAACAACATGAAGATCACACATATCCTGGAAACGCATATTCATGCTGACTTCCTGGCTGGTTCTCGCGAACTGGCGGCATTGACCGGTGCAAAACTCTACCTGTCAGACGAAGGAGGGCCGGGATGGGAATATGAGTTCAAGCATGAAGGGTTGAAAGATGGTGATGTAATGATGGTAGGCAACCTGAAACTCGAAGTGATGCACACACCCGGCCATACACCAGAAAGCATCAGCTTCCTGCTCACTGATACACCCGCAAGCCCGGAACCGGTGATGTTCTTTACCGGTGACTTTGTTTTCGTGGGCGATATCGGACGTCCTGACCTGCTGGAAAAAGCTGCAGGCATGAAAGGCACCCAGGATGTTGGGGCCCGCCAGATGTACAATTCCATCAGTCGATTCTCCGAATTGCCGGATCATGTTCAGGTTTGGCCCGGGCACGGTGCCGGATCCGCTTGTGGTAAGGCCTTGGGTGCTGTACCCAGCTCGACTGTGGGATATGAAAAAATTCGCAACTGGGCATTCCGCTTCAATGATGACGAACCCGGATTTGTGCGATTCCTTCTCGAGGATCAGCCAGAGCCGCCCAAGTACTTCGCCATGATGAAGAAACTCAATAAAGTGGACCGCCCACTCTTGACGGAAGTGCCAAAACTGAATAAACTCAGCCATCAAGAACTGACAGATGCATTGGCGAAAGGCGTGAAACTGATCGATGCCCGGCTTAAGACAGCATTTGCAGCCGGTTACATTCCCGGTAGCATCAATATTCAAGGCAACAATGCTTTCGCAACCTGGGCAGGATGGTATCTGGAGTATGATGAGCCTTTCATTCTCTTGGCACCGGAAGATCAACTGGATGACCTCACCCGTAAACTCATGCGCATAGGACTTGATAAAATAATGGGCTATATCCCTTCTGTCGATGCGTTCGTGGAGCATGGCGGTAAGCTTGACTCGGTCAATGTCATTGACATAGACACCTTCAAATCAGTAATCCGGGAAACCAACATCCAGATTGTGGATCTTCGAGGTGCTACTGAATATAAAAGCGGACACATCGACGGGGCGGAACATGTATTCGTAGGAACACTGCCTAAGAATCTTGATAAGATCAGCCGGGATAAAAAAGTCGTGGTACTATGCCAGGGAGGTGATCGCGCCACCATCGGTTATTCACTCCTCGCTTCTGCTGGATTTAAAAACCTGCTGAACTTTTCGGGCAGTATGAATGAATGGGTGAACAAAGGAAACCCAGTCGTATCCTGAATCATTTAAAACCAACTTATGTTCGAATTCCTGAAAAATCTATTCTCAAAAGGACCAGAAACCGATTTTGCCGCTCTGGTGAAACAGGGAGCAATCATCGTTGATGTCCGTACACCAGGTGAATTCCAAACTGGTCACATCAAAGGTGCCATGAATATCCCTGTCGACCAGATCCGAAACAAATCCGCAGAACTGAAAAAGAAGCAGAAGCCGGTCATCACTTGTTGCCGCAGCGGGAGCAGAAGCGGCATGGCAAAAAGTATCCTGACAGCCGCAGGGATCGAATGCTATAATGGCGGTCCCTGGAATTCTCTACAACAAAAAATTCAATGAAGATGAAAAAAGTACTGCTCACAAACTGGCACCCGTCAAGGATATTTCGGGTTGCCGCTGGATTGGTCGCGGTTGTTTATGCGATCATGCAACATGATAGCATGCTGGGGATGGCAGGTGGATTTCTGTTATTCATGGGGATGACAAATACCGGTTGCTGCGGTGCGGGTGGATGTGATGTAACCACAACTAAAAAAACGGATAGCATTAAAGCAGAACAAGTACATTTTGAAGAAGTAAAATAAGCCCTGCAGAAGCGACAAGCTGCTTTTTGACAAAAACGGGACTATATGCGTATGGTCCCGTTTTTATTAAACCTATTACGAATTAAATATTTTTTTAATGCATTGATAAAACTCCGTCAAATTGAAAAAAAAATGACTGAATAACTGCCCCTATACATCGAATTTTAAAAACAAGTCTGTTAGTTATAACATATTAGGTTTTAAATTCGTTTTATTAGGATCAAGAAAACAGAAATACTCTGACTACATGAAACAAGCCATACTATTTGTGACCCTTTGCATGGTCGCCATGAATGCTTTGGCGGATAAAAAAATCACCATATCCGCATCTCCAGTTCAAGCTACTATCTTCCAGATCGGTAAGGACGGAAAGGAAAAACCCCTTGGCATCGGCACTGCCGTGATACGAGTGGACAAAGATGAACCTTTCAAGATCGTTGTCAGACTCGAAGGATATAAGCCTATCGCCAAAACCTATTTGAATTCAAAGAATGTGGACCTGCCAAAGGAGGATAAAATCACGTTGGAGGACAGGTTAGTAAAGGTCAACGGGCAACCTTATGACTCCCGTATTTTCATCAACGGAGTCGATCAGGGAAATAATTCAGCATGGGTGGAAGTCAGAAAAGATGGCTCCACCACTGTAGAAGTAAGAAAATCAGGGTTTTACACAAAAACCAAGACATACTACAATCGTCAGGGTATGGATATCCCTCCAATTGATGATTTCATCACGTTAAGCGACCGTGCCATGTTCGTAAAAACCTTTCCCACCGATGTGCAAGTGATCGTGAACGGGAAAAAAATTGGAGAAGGCAATACAGAGGTTGTCATCCCTATACAGAGCTGTGTAACCGTCGAATATGTGAAAGAAGGATTCGTCAGCGTTGAAAAGCAATACTGCGCAAAAGACGGACAGCCAATGCCGCCCATTTCAGAGAACATCATCCTGAAAGATCGTCAGATCGCCATTCGCACCACACCGGCCGATGCATCCATAAAGATCGATGGACGGATCATGGGCAACGGAGAATACAAGGCAAGGATTCCTTTCAACCAGTGCGTGGAAGTGATCGTGGAAAAGTCAGGGTACGTATCCACCACCAAAAACTACTGCAACGAAGACAATGTGCAACCACCACCATCGAACGACCACGTGATCCTCAGTCTTGACGAGGCCTTCACGAGCTCCGTTCAGAGCGACCAGGCAAACCTGAACTTCACCATCGAGACCAGCAAGAACGAAGAAGATGCCTGGAAGATCCTCAGCCAGATCACCATGAACTACTTTGACAACATCGAACTGGCAGATCGCGAAACCGGTTACATACGCACCAGCTGGAACGTGAATAACTTCAAGGATAATACCATCCGGACAAGGATCATCGTGAAGCAGGCTGATATTTCCCCGCTCAAATACACGATCAAACTCATCAGCGAATTCAGCGGCAAGGCAAAGACCAGTGTGAAAGAAGACCAGCTTTTCTTCCCCTGGGACAGAATCTTGAATACATACAAGGATGTGATCTCTGAATATCAGTCGAGACTTCGTTGACATCAACACTAACGCTCATCCATAGTGAATCGAACAGCCAGGACGGAGAAACCCTCTCCAGTTTCCTGGCTGTTCTGCTTTATCCTCTTATGCAATTCCTTGTGTGCAATGACCAATAAAATTGATTCATCAAGATCACTCATGCAATTCCTCGATGAAAGGGTTGAACTTTACAATCAAACCGCCTTCATCAAAAAAGATCCTATTTCCATTCCTCATCTGTTCACAAAACGGCAGGATATAGAGATCTCGGGGCTCTTTGCTGCAGTGTTCTCCTGGGGAAACCGAACGACGATCATCCGTAAATCCATGGAACTCATGGAGCTGATGAACTATGCCCCTTATGAGTTCATCTGCCGGCACGATAAAAAAGACCTTGAAAAATTAATGGCATTCTCACACCGCACTTTCAACAGCACCGACCTGCTCTACTTCGTTGAATTCCTGCATCATCACTATACCGGCAAGATCAAACCCGGCATTAAAAAAAATGACCGGACAAAAAAAGACATCTCCCTTGAATCAGCTTTTTCTCATTGGATGGACCCCAACGACCCAACGATTGAAAAAGCACTTGCAGGATTCCACCAGTATTTTTTTTCATTGGAGGATGCTCCTACGCGGACAAAAAAGCACATCGCAACACCCGAAAGGGGGTCCTCCTGCAAACGGCTGAATATGTTTCTCCGATGGATGGTCCGAAAAGATAAGAATGGCGTGGATTTCGGGCTCTGGCAGTCCATTCAACCCGCTCAATTGGTCTGTCCATTAGACCTGCATGTGGCAAGGGTTGCCAGGCGTTTTCGACTATTGCAGCGACCTGCAACAGACTGGCTGGCAGCGATGGAACTCACCGGTCAGTTACGGCAGATGGACTCAAATGACCCGGTTAAATATGATTTCGCCCTCTTCGGTTTGGGTATTGAAGAACACTTTTGAATTAATATCATGCCCCCCGTACAAAAGGAACGAAAAACAACAATGCATCAGGATTTCTCATGGTATCCCTGCTGGCAGCAGCTTCCGGATCAATACCCATGAGGATTTTTTTCACCGGGGTCTCCATTTTTTTCCCGCTGATCGTATAGGGGATATCCGGTACCGCATAGATCTCATCCGGTACATGTCGCGGACTATATTTCGTACGCAGCGACATGCGTATCCTAAGTTTCAATTCTTCGTCCAATGCATATCCCGATTTCATGACCACGAAAAGTGGCATGAAGAATTTGCCTCCGGCTTGCTCGATACAAACGACAAGGCTGTCAGATACCTCAGGAATTCCGTCAATTACAGCATAAATTTCGCTTGTTCCAATCCTGACGCCATCTCGATTCAGTGTTGCATCCGATCGACCAAATATGATCACTGATCCGTTTTTTCTGATTTCGATCCAATCCCCATGTCGCCAGATACCCGGATAATGGTTGAAATAACTGGAATGATACCGGTGATTTCCGGGATCATTCCAAAAATATATGGGCATACTCGGCATCGGCTTCATGATGACCATCTCCCCCAGCTGGCTGCGGACCGGTTGGCCATTTTCATCAAATGCTTCAAGATCACAGCCAAGCATCCTACACTGTATCTCTCCGGCCACGACAGGCAACAACGGACAACCACCAACGAATGCACTGCAGATATCAGTTCCCCCACTCAATGAAACCAGCCACACATCCTTCTTAACGGATGCATACACCCATGTAAAAGCTTCCGGCGGTAAGGGCGACCCCGTGGATCCGATCGATCGCAGGAGTGGGAAACTACCTTCTTCGAAATGAAGGCCGGCTTTCATCGAAGCAATATGGTATGCAGCACCTCCGCCGAAATGATGGCATCCTGCATCACGGACGAAATGCCACAATGCATCCACCTGCGGATATGCGGCAGCG
>JBIKIB010000148.1:0-8182 GCA_044361845.1 Chitinophagaceae bacterium
GCATAGTACCCCGGCTTTGCCGTTTCGTTGGCGTGGGAGAAGGGCAGGCGAATCCTGTCCTGACGAACGAGGTTTTGGTCATCGGGCAGGGGCAGGACGGAAATGTCGCACCAGTCCCCGATCCCCGTTCCGCTGAGATGGGTATGGCTGAAGCCGGCAATGCTATCGCTGCTGTAGTGATATCCGCTGCACCAGTCCCAGCCATTGACGCCATTATCCGGACTCAACTGAACCATCCCGAAGGGAACGGTCGCCCCCGGATAGACATGGCCATGACCACCCGTGCCCAGGAAAGGATCCACAAACCGGGTGAGTTTCTGGGCAGGAACCTGGAGGGCTAACAGCATGGCTGCGCCGGTGATGAGGGAATATCGCATGGGTATTGATTGGTGTTGCTGGATCATGGCATACATATCCGTTGCATCAATGGGGATGTTCTTGAATCACTTGATAAATGGATACTGCCCCTGAAAGAAGGGCAGTTTATCCTTGACGCCTTCGTAGAAGAAAAAAGACTCCCCTTTGAAGCCTGCATTCCGATTGGCCTGTATCATCTGTGTCAGGAACCCGTCGGTGGCGACATAGGTGCCGGACTTCACCAAAACGCCCGGGTAGCAGATACTCGTCTTTCCCTTCAAGGCATCTTTCTGTTGGGTGAGGACGGTATTATAGGCCGCCATGTCGTACCGGTAGACCTGGGGAAAGACGGCATCGACATAACCACTGTCCACCCACACCGGCCAGTCCTGCAGGTATTCCGTCAATGAAAAAGGATAGGGTGAGGGCGACATGGTCACCAGCAGGTTCGGCTTGATCGCTTTCACTTCCGTCCGCAGTCTTTTCAGGAATGCATTCAGTTTCCCCGCGCGCCATGCCACCCAGCTGGCATTTTTAGCATCAGGTGGCGGATCGACCCCTTTTTCGGATCTGTACCATGCGGCTGTCCATGTATCATATCCCGCACTTGATGGTACGGCCGGTAGCCTGTCATCGCCTTGCACACCGTCAATATCGTATTTCGTGACGACTTCCCGGAACAGGTCGACCATGAACTGTTGCACTTCCGGATGGAAGGGGTTCAGCCAGTCGAATCCATTCTTGACGACGAGGTTCCCGTTGAAATCCTTCGCCGCCCAGTGCGGCTTTGCCATGACGATGGGGCCGCCGTTCGCGGAATACGATGAGGAAAAGCCATATTCGAACCAGGCATGCACCTTCAGTCCTGCAGCGTGTCCTTCTTCTATGACCTCCCGCAGCGGATCGCGGCCTTCGAATTTTTCCAGGATCTGACGCCCGACGAGATTTTGCATGACCATACTGGGATAGGTTGTACGGGCATTGTTGTACACCACTACAAAAAGATGGTTGATGCCCCCTTTCTTGCAGTTGTCCACCATCTGTTTGATATTGTCCCGGCTGTCCATGGCCGTGCTGGCAGTTGTTGTGATCCAGACACCCCGGTACGCATTCGGATCCCAAACGGGTGATACCGGTGGTGGAAGAGGTGTCGGCGTTGCCGGATCTTTGGGATTCTTGGAACAACCCAACACAAAGCAGCATAAAATCAGGCACCGCCAAAGATGCGAACGATATCCCGGGGCATGTAAGGGCGAAGAATAAATAAATTTGCTCATCGGTCTGACTAAATTAAATAAATAAATTTAGCTTTAAGGGGTAGTTAATTAAAATATTTAAATAGCGGGGTATGAGTCTACATTGGTTGGACAGCTTGATCATAGGGCTCTACCTGCTGGGTACCCTTGGGCTGGGGTTTTACCTTTCGAAGCGGGCCACGCGGGATATGGCCTCTTATTTTCTGGGTGGGAACAATTTCAAATGGTACATGCTTGGCTTGTCCAATGCTTCGGGCATGTGGGACATCAGCGGGACGATGTGGACGGTGATGATCCTTTTCGTGTACGGCCTTAAAAGTGCCTGGATCCCATGGCTATGGCCTGTTTGGAACCAGGTGTTCGTGTTCGTTTTTCTTGCTGTCTGGATGCGCAGGAGCAATACCATGACGGGTGCACAGTGGATCACATTTCGTTTCGGTGATGGCAGGGGTGCGAAGCTGTCACACATCATCATTGTCATTTTTGCGATCGTGAGTGTGTTGGGTTTCATGGCGTATTTTTTTGAGGGCATCGGAAAGTTCTGCACATCGATCCTGCCATACGACCTTTCCCTTTCAATGGGCCCCATTCATCTTCGAAATGAGCAGAGCTATGCACTCCTGCTGATAGGCATCACCACGCTCTACACCCTCAAGGGGGGGATGTACAGTGTGGTTGTGACAGAGGTGCTTCAATTCCTGATCATGACCCTTAGTTGCCTGGTGATAGGATACATTGCATATACATCCGTCAGCGGCGAGCAGATAGCGGCAGTGACACCGGAAGGTTGGGGGCAGCTTGGTTTCGGGATGGAACTTGGGCTGGACTGGTCGAACACGCCATACCCCGGTGTCAATGATAAGATCACACAGGACGGTTTCGGGCTTTTTGGGGCATTGTTCATGATGATGCTCTTCAAAGGAGTGTTCGCTTCGCTTGCCGGACCGGTGCCGAGCTATGATATGCAGCGTATCCTCAGCACCCGAACCCCTTCCGATGCCGCCAGGATGAGCGCCGCCACGATCGCTGTCATGTACATCCCGAGGTATCTGATGGTAGCGGGATTCGCGGTGCTGGGCCTTGTCTACCTGCAGCCCGAGATCGCAGCCATGGGAAAGGATATCGATTTCGAGAAAGTACTCCCGCTGGCCATCAATAAATTCGTTCCGGCAGGCTGGAAGGGACTTTTGCTGGCGGGCCTGCTAGCGGCTTTCATGGGTACTTTCGCCGCTTTCGTTAATGCCGCACCTGCATACATCGTCAATGACATCTACAAGAAATACATCGACCCGAACGCCTCGCAGAAGAAACTCATCCGGTTGAGCATCGGCTCATCACTGCTGCTGGTGGTCCTGGGCGTCATCCTGGGCTTCAATGCAGCATCGCTGAACACGATCACCCTTTGGATCACTTCCGCACTTTACGGCGGATATGCCTGCGCCAATGTCTTGAAATGGATATGGTGGCGTTTCAACGGGTATGGTTATTTCGGCGGTATGCTGGCCGGACTCATCGCATCGACCATCCTCCTGTTCTTCAAAGACGGCATCCTGCAAGGATTTGGCATAACCGGTCCGGTTCCTGACATCTATTTTTTTCCGGTCATCTTCCTGTTTTCCCTCATCGGTTGCCTGGCGGGAACCTTTATGACCGCGCCGGAGAATATGGAGGCGGTAAAGTCTTTCTATCGGCAGACAAGGCCGTGGGGATGGTGGGGACCGGTCAAAAAAGAGGTCATGCGGGAAGATCCCTCATTCGTACCCAATCAGGACCTCGGTAAAGACGCTTTCAATATCCTTACAGGCATGGCCTGGCAAATGGCCCAGGTGCTGATCCCGATCTATCTGATGATTCGCGAGCATACCCAACTGGCAATATGGGTGATGGTGTTCTTCGTGACGAGCTGGTTGCTGAAAAAATACTGGTGGGATAAATTATGATCGAAACTTGCATCAGGGCAGCCGAAATCCATGCTGTGGAATGAACTCCCGGGGCAGATAAAAAATACGATATGCAGATCACAGGGACTTTTATTGATGAGGTCAGTCACGACATACCTCACCAGAACTGGGGAGCAGTAGAATGGGATCGTGATTTCAGGCATATGAAGGATATGGGCATCGATACGGTCATCATGATCCGTTGCGGGTACCGGAAATTCATCACCTATCCTTCTGCGTACCTTATTGGTCGTCATGGTTGTCATACACCACCCACGGACCTCGCTGAGCTTTTTCTGACACTTGCCGATCGGTATGGGATGCAGTTCTATTTCGGGCTGTATGACAGCGGGTTCTATTGGGATACCGGTGACCTGTCGCAGGAGACGGAGTCCAACAGATTCGTCATAGAAGAGGCATGGGGGCGGTATGGCCATCATCCTTCCTTTCGGGGATGGTATCTGAGTATGGAGATCAGCCGCCGAACGATGGGCGCCGTGGAGGCATTCCGTGCATTGGGTAGTATGTGCAAGGATGTGAGTGGCGGACTGCCCGTGCTGATATCACCCTGGATCGACGGAAAGAAAGCCGTACTGGCGGCCAGTGCAGACATCACAAAGGAGGAGGCTGTAAGCCTTGGAGAACATGAACGGGAATGGAATGAGATCTTCAGCGGCATCACCGGTGCTGTAGATGCGGTAGCTTTCCAGGATGGTCATATTGACTTTGACGAACTGGACGCTTTCTTCCGCGTCAATAAGGAGATGGCGGACAGGCATGGTCTGCAGTGCTGGACGAATGCGGAATCCTTCGACCGCGATATGCCCATCAAATTCCTGCCGATCAAGTTCGAAAAACTCCGCCTCAAACTCGAAGCAGCCAGGCGACAAGGCTATGCAAAGGCCATCACCTTCGAATTCTCTCATTTCATGAGCCCTCAGTCGGCCTACCCCCAGGCTCACCGATTGTTCGACAGGTACATGGAATACAAATCAACCCTTTGACCATGAAGATCGGAATCCTACTGACCCTCACATTTACCCTTTCCATGGCGCATGTAATGGGGCAGCCCATCCGCGGAACCTGGATCACAAATGTCGCCAGTGATGCGCTGCGTTCTGAAGAGAACATCCAGAAGGCAGTGGACAACTGTAAGAAATACGGCATCAACACGATCTTCGTCGTCGTATGGAACAAGGGCCTCACCATGCACCCGAGTGCCGTTGCGGAAAAGTATGTCGGTATCCGGCAGGATCCCATCTACAAGGACATAGACCCGCTGAAAGTCATCATCGAAAAGGCCCATACCCAAAAAATTAAGGTCTATGCATGGTTTGAGTACGGCTTCGCCTATGCTTACCAGGATTCCAACACGGTATGGTTTCGGAAGTATCCCCATTGGGTCGGCCGCGACGGGCAAGGACACCTGCTGAAAAAGAACGGCTTCTATTGGTGGAACGCCCTGCACCCGGAAGTGCAGGAAATGATGACGTCCCTGGTGACCGAAGTCGTCAGGAATTATGATGTGGACGGCATTCAGGGGGATGACCGGCTTCCTGCAATGCCTTCGGAAGGAGGGTATGACGAATGGACGAGCGAACGCTACATGAATGAACATAACGGTAAGGCTCAACCGAAGCATTCGGGGGATACGGCATGGACACAATGGAAGGCCGACCGGTTGAGTGCATATGGGAGGTCATTGTATCTGGCGGTCAAGAATGTCCGCCGCAGCTGCAAAGTGTCCTGGGCACCGAGCATCTATCCCTGGAGCCTGGAGCAATACCTGCAGGATTGGCCAAAGTGGTTGAAGGGAGGGTACGCCGATAACCTGATCCCGCAACTTTACCGGTACGACATCGGGGCATATGAGAAGATCCTGAAAGAACTGAGTGGGCAAGTGCCCGGAAGGCTGCGCAGGAAAGTGTTCCCGGGTATCCTGACATCCCTTGGCAACGGGTACCGGGTGAATGAGGATATGCTCCGGGAAATGATACGGCTCAACCGGAAGTACGGGTTCAGGGGTGAAAGTTTCTTTTACTACGAAACCCTGCCTTCTCTGACCTCTAAAGTGTATTGAATCAAAATCAGATGCCCGGGACGGTAAACCGGATAGGGTTGACTGACGTGCATCGATGCAGATAAATCTAAAAGTATGAAATTGCAGTTGGTATCCATTTTGCTCATCGCAGTGATGGGCTGTTCGAAGTCCACGGATAACATCACACCGGTGCCTCCTGTTCCTCCTGTACCCCCGGTCGTGGTGACACCGCTCATCAAGCTGCCCTCCGGCTGGAAGCTTGATAAGTCGTACACGGTGAACTTCCCGGGGAATGTTCAATGCTATACATTCGATAGTACCTGGGGTGGAAAACAGACCCGTGCCTACTGCTTTGCATACGAGAGCAGCAATACATCCCTTGAATTCAAACCGGTGATGGCGGCTGCCGCGCAGACACCTGCGGCCTTCGTTCAGCAGGAACCCGGAACGGTGTATGCCTGCATCAATGGAGGATATTTCGGATCGAACCAGTCCTACAGTCTGGTGAAGTACAACAACATCACGGGTTCCCCGAACATCAAACTCCTCAGCAGACCGCTAGGGCACTATTATCCCACCCGTGCCGCATTTGGGATGCTTGCAACCGGCGCACCCTCTGCCGCATGGATCTACCACACCGGTAGCGGCAATGAAAACATCCAAAGCTATCCCGTTCCGAGTCCTAATGATGTGAATCTTTCCCCACAGCCCGTCCCGGATGCTGCCTTTCCTGCCGGCGGAACACCCTGGAATATCGTGAGTGGTATCGGAGGCTCGCCGATGCTGGTCTATAATAACGAGATCCGTATTTCCGACAAGGAGGAGCTGATAGATATCAACAATACAAGTTCAAGGTCTCGTTCAGCCATTGGCCACAATACTGCCGGCATCGTGCTGATCCTTGCGGTACAGGGTGATAACCAGGTGCCCGGATATGCCGGACTCAACCTGCAGGAACTCGCTGCGATGATGAAGGACCTGGGTTGCAGTTATGCCATGAACCTTGACGGGGGCGGATCGACCTCCATGATCGTTGGTGGCAGGCAAACGGTGAAGCCAAGCGCCACCGGCGTCGAGCGTCCGGTCGTGAGCGTGCTCATGATCAAGCGCAAGTGACGTGTCTTCAGCATGGCAGCCGCCCCGCTCGGTTAGGAGGCAGTTGACTGCGGGTCGAGCGGATCATTTGGATTTTCCTCCGGATCCTTCATTCTTACTTTCTGCATAGAAATCCTTGTGGATGCGGATCTTCGTAGTATTTCCGGGCAGTATCATCCTCTTTGCCCTTGTCCCGGGTTCCAGCCAAATGGTTTGGGTCGCATCGGTCACCACCTGAACGGGTATGTTGTATCCTGGAATGCAGTTCGTCCATCGATACCTGAGTTTACGGCCTTTTATACTGTATGCCAGCACCGGTATTTCCGTATGCTGCAGATACTGATCGAACAGTGGCTTGAGGTCCCGCCCGGCAGTCTTGCTGAGGTAGGTGGTCACTTCTTCGTAAGTGACGGTCTTATGCCGGAAGGCCTCGTTCATACCCCGTAAAGCCATGCGGAACCGTTCGTCGTCGCGGAATAATTGTCGCATATAGTGGATCATGTTCCCCCCCTTGTAATACATATCCCCGGAGCCTTCTTCATTGACGCCATAAGGACCGACGATCGGTTTGTCATTTTGTATCAGTTGCCTCGTACCGCGCACATAGTCACTGCCGGCATCCTTTCCCGACTGGCATTCGGTGTAGATCGTTTCCGAATAGTTCGTGAAGCCCTCATGCACCCACATATCTGCGATGTCCTTGGTGGTGATATTGTTCCCGAACCATTCATGTCCGCTCTCATGGATGAGGATGAAATCCCATTTGAGTCCCCAACCGGATCGTGACAGGTCGGTTCCGCGGTATCCATTCTGAAATCCGTTCCCATACGCCACTGCACTCTGGTGTTCCATCCCGAGATGGGAGGATTCCACCAGTTTATAGCCATCGCTCCGGAACGGGTAGGGGCCGAACCAATACTCGAAACAGCGAAGCATGTCCGCCGCCTGTGTGAATTGTATTTTGGCTTTTTCGAGGTTATAGTCCATGACGTAATAGCTGCAGTCCAGCACGCCGGCTTCCCCCTTGTACTGTTCCTGCCAGCTGACGTATTTCCCGATGTACGGCACGATGTTGTAGCTGTTGATCGGGTTCGTCACCGCCCAGGTATAGGTGGCCATTCCCTGGCCTTGCCGAACCATCGACCGCAGCCTTCCGTTGGCGACCGCCACTAGGGTATCCGGCACCGTTATGCTGATGGATGCGCTATCGGGTTCATCAGACTGATGATCCTTGCAGGGATACCATACGCTGGCGCCCAGTCCCTGGCAAGCCACGGTCATCCATGGACGTCCTGCCTTATCCTTTGTGAAGATCCAGCCCCCGTCCCATGGTGCCCGTATCGCCTCCCGCGGGATTCCTGAGAATCTGATCAATGCCGATCCGATCGTGCCAGGCACCGGGGCTTCCGGGAATTCCACATACCAGACGTTCCCATCGCGGATGAAACGCAAGGCTGTCCCGTTCGATTCAACAGCGTCGATGTTCATGGGTG